>CAYTKR010000022.1:0-53981 GCA_964438295.1 uncultured Anaerolineales bacterium | reverse complement strand
AGGGCTGTAGGACCATAGGGGGGCGAAGCCCCCACCCCCTATTCCCAGCAAACTACACGTCAAGTGCGTAACTCCTACATCTAATGAGTGGTAAAGCGAGAAGTCGTGATAACAAATACTGATACATCACCTGTCTTAGAGATTTCAAATCTGACGAAGGCATTTGGAAATTTTGTCGCCAATGATCATGTCCGATTTAAACTGAATCGGGGAGAAGTGCATTGTCTCCTGGGAGAAAATGGGGCTGGAAAATCAACATTTGCCAAGTGTCTCTATGGTGCCTACCGACCGGACTCAGGCAAAATCATACTCAACGGTACGGAAACCAAATTCTCTTCTCCCAAAGATGCTATTCGTCAAGGCATTGGGATGGTGCACCAGCATTTTGTGCTGGTCCCCACCCTGACAGTGGTAGAGAACATTGTTGTGGGAGTTGAGAAAAGCGGCATTTCCCCAGGGATTAAGGTCGCAGCCAAAAAAGTTTCTGAGTTAAGTGAAAAATTTGGGGTCGATTTAGATCCTTTTGCCGTTGTTTCAACGTTATCCGTTGGGGAGCAGCAATGGGTTGAAATTCTGAAAACACTCTTCAGTGGAGTTGAAATTTTGATCCTCGACGAACCGACAGCTGCACTGACTCCACAAGAGTCTGAGCAATTATTCTTGATCATTAAACAGATGACTGAAGATGGTACTTCGGTCATTTTCATCACGCATAAGTTGAATGAGGTGATGGCGGTATCAGACCGCACGACGATCCTCCGCAAAGGGAAAGTTGTTGGCACAGTGAGGACCGCCAAAACTGACAGAATGAAACTTGCCACCTACATGATCGGTAGAGGCGTTCATTTTGAAGTTGATAAGAGCGAACAACAGCCTGGTGATGCCATATTGAAGCTGCAAAATGTCACTATGCTGAATGCTGAGAAGCGCCCAGTCTTGAAATCCATTGATCTGACTGTAAGGCAACATGAAATCCTGGGAATTGCCGGAGTGGGCGGCAATGGTCAGAAAGAGTTGTTTGATGCCATTGTTGGTGTGGGTTCTGCTTCCCAGGGGAACATCTATTTGAATGAAGATGAAATTACCAATCTACACCCTGGAAAAATTATGGATAAAGGCTTAGCCAGCATCCCTTCTGACCGTATGACACAGGGTTTATTGCTGGATTTTAGTGTTGCCGAAAACCTGGTTTTGGGAAGCCAGTGGAAGGAACCGTTTAGTTCGATGTTCATCATGAGCAACAAACGAATTTTATCGAACGCTCTCGACAAAATTGATGAATATAGCATCGCCACTACAGGCCCTGGACAGATCGCATCTCGATTATCAGGAGGCAATCTGCAGAAATTGATTCTCGCCAGGGAGCTCTCGCGGAATATCTCTTGCGTGATCGCCAATTGTCCTACACGAGGATTAGATGTCGGTGCCATCGAATATGTGCACCAGCGTTTAGTCGAATTGCGCGATAACGGGATTGGTGTACTGCTGATTTCAGAGGATTTGGATGAAATTTTCAACGTTGCCGATCGAATTGCCGTGATGTACCAAGGAGAAATTATGGGTGAGTTTCCAACCAACCAGGCCACCCGGGAGCAAGTTGGCCTCTTGATGGCGGGTGTCAAAGAAGGTGCTGTATGACAGATACCCTGAAGAAAAGGATCGGCTATCGCATCGTGAAACGTGACGCCACAAATCCCTGGGTTGATTTGTTGGCGATTCTAGGGGCTCTTGTTGCTGGCCTGCTTGTTGGTGCGTTGATCATCGTGACGACCTCAGAGACGAAGGTCATCGACGCTTATACTGCGCTTTACAATGGTGGTTTTGGCAGCAAAAAAGCCATCATGCAGACATTGTTGCAGGCTACGCCACTCATCTTTACTGGTTTAGCCACCGTGGTGGCTTTTCGAGGAAAAATTTGGAATATTGGTGGCGAAGGGCAGTTCTTAGCCGGTGCAATGTTGGCTGGCTGGGTTAGCTTGAATTTCGGGGAAATGCCACAACCAGCGGTCATCCCATTGGTTGTTGTGGGATCCATGATTGGGGGCGCGCTTTGGGCAGGGATCGCCGGCTATCTCAGGGCAAAATTCAACGCCAATGAGATCATTGTGACCGTGATGTTGAATTACCTGATTCACTTTCTGATGTCGTATCTGTTGATCGGCCCCTGGAATGATCCTGGCTCATCCTACATACAAACCATGTCATTTGCAGAATCGACTTACCTCCCGAAACTATTTGACACCAAGCTTCATCTTGGATTGATTATCGCCTTGGTTGCAGCCTTGTTGGTATATATCGTGCTGTGGAAAACACCCTTAGGGTATGAAATTCGTTCCATTGGTGTGAATCCTGAGGCTGGGAAATATAAAGGGATCAAGGTTTCCAGAATTATTCTAGTCACCATGCTGTTGAGTGGCGCATTGGCTGGCCTGGGTGGTGGGATCGAGGTTGCTGGCATGCACCACCGCTTGCGGTTGGATATTTCGACTGGATACGGATTTACAGGAATCCTGGTAGCGATGATGGGGCAATTGCACCCCGTTGGCTCTGTCCTGGCGGCAATCTTCTTTGGTGCTCTGATCAATGGTTCATATCTGATGCAAATCAAAAGCCAGGTGCCATATGCGCTTGTGGACACAGTTCAAGGCATCATTCTATTTTTCCTGGTCATTGCGTTTGTACTGCGACAGTACCGCATTCGAAAGGTGCAGATCGATGAGTGAAATTTTACAAATGACATTTGTCATTAGCTTGCTTTCAGGGATGTTCCGGATGGCTGCGCCGATACTCTTCGCAGCTTTGGGTGAATTGATCTCTGAACGATCGGGTGTTTTGAATTTGGGTGTTGAAGGCACTATGCTGATAGGAGGGTTTGCCGGTTTCCTGGCCACGTACCACACCGAATCTTTGTGGTTGGGAGTTTTGTGGTCCATAATTGCGGGGGGGTTGATGAGCGCCTTGATGGCATTTGTGGTTGTAATCTTGAAGGCCGATCAGACAATTTCAGGATTAACGGTAAACATCTTTGCCGCGGGAGTCAGCCTTTATTTGTTCAGGATCACTTTTGCCAATGTAGCAACGGAGAACCTTGCCACAGTGGAAACCTTTGAAGCAGTCCCCATACCCTTGCTATCACAGATTCCTTTCTTTGGCGAATTCCTGTTCAACCAGCATTTGCTGATCTATATTGGCATCATTCTCACGGTTCTAATCCACCTGTTCATGTATCGAACGAAATATGGATTGATCCTGAGGAGCATTGGAGACAATCCGCGCGCTGTCGATATGAAGGGCGTGAATGTGACCTTGTATCAATTCTTAGGCGTGGTCTTCGGTGGCATGATGGCCGGTCTAGGGGGGAGCTTTCTCACCCTGGCTTCTGCGGGGCTCTATTCCCCAGGGATTGTGGCCGGTCGAGGCTGGATCGCTTTGGCGATCGTCATTTTGGGGAATTGGAAGCCGGTAAATATCCTCTGGTCAGCTTTGTTCTTTGGATTCTTGGATACGTTCCAATTACAGGTACAGGGCATCGGCGTGAATTTCCCATATCAGATTCTGCTTTCTCTCCCATATTTGTTGACCATTGTGGTGCTTGTATATGGTCGGGCAAAATCGGGCACTCCCTTGGCCCTGGGGATACCCTACCTGAGAGAGGGCTGATGGTTACTTGTTTTACATCTAGAAAGTTCCACGCTGTTTCCCGGAAACCTAGAGATAGATAATCGAACATGGAGAATGACATGTGGCGTGAATACATAACTGCATCCAATATTGAAGAGGCCCTCGACATCCTGGCAGCGCGTGGTTCCGCGGCTCGGATCATCGCAGGTGCTACGGACCTGATGCTTGAACTGGAAAACGGTACCCGTAAAGGGATAGAAACTCTCATCGACATCACCCGCATTGAAGGGTTGAATGAGATCGTTTTGGACAATGAAGGGGTGATCCACTTGGGGCCGCTGGTTACACATAATCAATGCGTCGATTCGAAGCTAATTGTTGAACAAGCTTTTCCGCTTGCACAGGCTGCCTGGGAAGTTGGCGCACCTCAGATCCGCAATCGGGGAACGATTGCCGGGAACCTGATCACTGCCTCTCCGGCAAACGACACTATTACCCCGTTGATGGCTCTGGGGGCGAAGGTCACCTTGCGTTCAGCCTCAGCGGAACGGATTGTTCCATTGGACGAGTTCTTCACGGGCGTGCGAGAAACTGTGATGAAGTCGGATGAAATAATGGTCGATATTAGCTTTCGGGCGCTCGATCCCCATAATCAGCAAGGGACTTTTGTCAAACTGGGACTGCGCGAAGCACAAGCGATTGCAGTGGTAAATCTTGCTATGGTTTTGACGAAGGATTCTGATAAGGTGAGCGCAGCAGCGATCACCATGGGTTCAGTTGCCCCCACAGTCATCCACGCTGAAGAAGCGGAAAAATCCCTCGTTGGGCAAACCCTGGACGAGGAATCAATTTCCCAGGCTGCTGACCTGGCGATGGAAGCCTCACAACCCATTGACGATGTCCGTAGTTCAGCTGCTTACCGCAGAGAGATGGTCAAGGTTCTGACAACCCGTCTCCTGGAAACACTAGTAGCAGGAAGTGAACGAAATTATTTCCCGGCTAAGCCAATCCTCTTGTCTGGTGATGGGAAGCCATTTGCACTCGATAAACAGATCACTCACCAAAACGGAGATCCCATCCAAACAACTGTAAATGGGAAACCATACACTGTGACAGGTGCTGGCCACAAGTCGCTGCTGCGCATGCTGCGCGAGGATCTGCATTTAGTCGGCAGCAAAGAGGGCTGTGCCGAGGGCGAGTGCGGCGCTTGCACGGTCATTCTCGATGGCAGTGCCGTGATGAGTTGTTTGGTGCCTGCCCCACGCGCGCATAGAGCCGTTATCCAGACGATTGAAGGGGTGGCAGATGGGGATGAATTACATCCCGTTCAAGAGACGTTTATTCACGATGGGGCTGTGCAATGTGGTTATTGCACCCCTGGAATGATCATGTCCGCTGTCAAATTGCTCGAAGAAAATTCAGGCCCGTCACAGGATGAAATAAAACATGCCCTTGCTGGGAATTTATGCCGCTGTACTGGGTATCATAAGATCATTCAAGCAATCGAAAATGCAGCGGATTGAAGATTAAGTTTCATTTGGGAGCTTTGATGAGAACCAGAGGGCGTTTGTACAATGTATTAGACAAAGCTGAACCTGTACAAGGCGAGAGCCCTGGCCTTGGTATTGGCAAACCATTCGACCAGCTTTATGACGCTAACAAGGTCACGCCGCTGCCCGAATGGCAGTCGATAAATGATGGAGTATGGCAGGAATTTGAGACCGAATGTGGATTGAAATTGTAAATTAACAATATGTCACTCTGAGCGGAGCCAAAGGCGAAGCGAGGAGTCTCCCGTCCGCTTTTGGCGTAGCGGGGATTCTTCACTCCTGACGGGACTTAGAGTGACAAAATAAGGAGATTACTATGAGTAACTGGAATACCTTACAACCGAAATTTATTGAAATGATGCTGGCTGGTGAAGATGAAAGTGCCGTAGCCCTGGCACGTGAAGCACTTGATGGTGGCGCCACACCGGTAGAGTTTTTCGAGAACGTGATCGCCCCTTCCTTGCAAGAAGTCGGAAAGCGCTTCGAGACTCTGGATATCTTTTTGCCTGAAATGGTTACCGCAGCCGACACAGTTGAGAAGGTCAACACTGAGGTGATTAATCCCGCGGTGGCAGAATCCCAAGGCGACGCCGATATGTCGTTGGGCAAAGTCCTGCTGGCCACCGTCCAGGGCGACCTGCATGATATTGGCAAGAACATGGTCGGTTTGATGCTCAAGGTCAACGGCTTCGATGTGATCGATATGGGCACCAATGTCTCCCCCTCGGACATCATCGCCCGTGCAGAGCAGGAGAACGTGGATATCATCGGCATGTCGGCGCTGTTGACCACCTGTTTGCCCTATATGAAAGATGTGGGCGACATGCTGGTGGGCAAAGGCATCCGCGATAAGTTTGCCGTGATCATCGGTGGGGCAGCTACGACGCCTGATATCACCGAGGAGATGGGTGCCAATGCCTATGGAAGTTCTGCTGCGGATGGCGTCGAAAAGTGTAAAATGCTGCTGGGAAAGCTTGAGTAGTTTCGTAGGATACGCTCAATAATTTGCACCTGGCGACACCAAATGAAGCACGATAGCTGAGAGGAAAGCTATGGAACTGACCATCCACAATGCACTTCACGACAAGACCCTGGAAATCGTCCATTTGGGTATCCAAAATGGCGTGATAGTACAGGTTTCGCAAGATGAAATTGCCCCAGGCGAGGAAAGCATCGATGCTCATGGAGCGATGATCTCACCTGCTTTGGTCGAACCGCATTTTCACATCGAAAATTCCCTCATCTGGGATAAAGAAAATCTCAATCAGAGCGGTACGTTACTTGAAGCCATTGACATTTATGCCGAGGTCAAGGTCAAGCTGACTCGCGAAGACATAATGCAACGGGCCACAAAGACCATTCATGAAGCCATTTCTCACGGGACATTATGGATGCGCAATCATATCGATATCGACCAGTACTCCAAGTTGGATCTGCTGCATGCCGTAGTTGCCGTAAAGGAGAAATTCAAACATGTCTTCGATCTGCAACTTATCGCCTTTCCGCAGCATGGCTTGGCCCGCAACCCTGAGTCGGTCGATCTGATGTGGCAGGCTATGGAAAACGGTGCCCAGTTGGTTGGGGGCATCCCCCACCATGAGAAGAATATGGAGGATGGTGCCCGGCAGATAGAAATTGTCTTCGAGATTGCCAAGGCCAAAAATGTTAATATCGATATGCACATCGATGAGACCGATGACCCCTATTGGCGCTCGTTGGAACTACTGGCAGACAAGACCATCGAAGAGGGGTACCAAGGCCGGGTGACCGCCGGGCACTGCACCTCGATGGCCGCTTGGGATCAGGCCACCCTAAACCGGGTGATTGACAAGGTCAAAGCCGCCGATATCACTGTGGTCAGCAATACGCCCATTAACTTGCTGCTGCAGGGCCGCCTGGATGAAATTCCTGTGCGCCGCGGCATAGCTCGCATCGCCGAATTGATCGAAGCCGGGGTCAACGTTTGCTGTGGGCAGGATGACCTGATGAATATGTTCTATCCCTTTGGGAAAATGGATCCCATTGAAGTTGCCAATATCGCAGCCCATGCTGGGCATCTTACCTCGCCCGAGCAGATCCAGGCGGCCTTTGATATGCCGCGCTACAATGCCGCACGCAATATCGGCCTGGAAAATTATGGAGTCCATGAAGGCGCGGATGCCAATTTGATCTTGTTGAATGCCAACTCGGCCGTGGATGCCCTGCGCCGCAAACCCGAGCGATTGTACGTTATTCGGGAAGGTGAGATTCTGGCCGAAAGTGAAGTGCGCACGAATTTTTCGTCGCAGATTCCAAAATAATGCCAAGAGAAAAATTTATTTTCAGTTTGTCATTCTGAGACCCAAAGCGGCGACGAATCTGAAAAGTTGATAATCTAGATTTTTTGCTTCGCTCAGAAAGACAATTCGATGAAAACAATATGATTGATCTAGAGATCAAGTCCGAAAATAGGACACTTTACAGGAGAATGATCCATGAAGCTTAGCGAAACTTATCGATACATGCTTTCTGTCTTGGATAAGGCAGAGAACGGTCCGGTGTTAGAAGAGAAAGATTGGGATATCAAGTATATTAACCAGGCCATCAAGGAACTAATCCAAAAGTACGATATTCGCTGGGATGCCGAGACAATGGTGCCTGCGGATGATGCCCTGGCAGACCGTCTCTTCGAGGCTGGTATGGAGCTGGCGCGCGAGACAGGAGTTTATTGTCTGGAGACAAAACGTCAGATGAAGTGGACCCAGGATGAATTGGATTGGATCTTGTCAACAGCTCCAGATGAGGAGACCATTGGTCTGGGGGACGATAGCGTCACCATCCGCCATCGAACTCCGGATAGTGACAAACCGATCACCACCGTGGGTGGTCCGTACGGCACACCTGTCCCCGAGGAGTTGTTCGTGCCTATCATGGCCAGTTATGCCCAGGAGAGCGAGCTGGACTATATCGACAACGCCACCCTGAGCACCACCCATGGACGCCCCATCAAGGCGGGCTCCCCCTGGGAAGCCGTGGGCTGCTGGCAGGAAGCCCAGCTCTCGTTTGAAGTGCTGGAGTTAGTGGGGCGCCAAGGTATGCCCATCGGCTGTGCTGAAGATTCTCCCTCCGAGATTGGTGAATTGGCCACATGTACGTACGGTGGTTTCAGACTCACGGATTGGCATCATGCATCGTTTATTTCTGAATTGAAGGTCGCCTACGCCGAACTGACCAAAGCGATGCACTATCAACATACCGGTGCCTTCGCGCACAACTTTTACAACACCATTTATGGTGGGTATGTTGGCGGTGCCGATGGTTTGGCGGTTGCCATTGTGGCTGGCGTGATCCTGATGAAAGCCACACTCAATGGAACCACATTTAATCCGGGACCCAGCCATGCCCATCTCAGTTGTAACACCTTCCCAGCGATGATCCCGTCACTTTCCCTGGGCTTCCAGGCCATTAGCCGCAATTCAAAACTGTTGACATCTTCCTTCCCGCGCCCGGTAGGAGGACCAGTAACCAAGGAGTTGCTTTATGAATCAGCTGCTATGGCAATTGCGACGGTCCCAGCGGGATGTTCGATCTTGGAAGGGATCCAATCCGCCGTCGGGCGCATCGAAGGGCACGTCACCGGCTTGGAGGCCAAATTCCTGGCCCAGGTGGGCCGCGCCTGTGAAGGAATGACCAGGGCTGAGGCTGATCCATTGGTTCGAAAACTTGTACCTCTTTTTGCTGAATCGCAAAAACTGGGAGTTGCCATGGCGGGCAAGCATTTTACAGATGCCTATGATGTTGAGACCATCCAACCTACACCCGAATGGCAGGCCATGTACGAAGAAGTATGCCGTGAGATGGAAGAACTGTTGGGTAAATCACTCTGAATCTGACATTGCGCGGGAAAATAATTATCAAAAAAGGTTTTCCTGCAACCCTCAACCCAAGCCCCTCTCCCTCTGAGACGCCGGAGGCGGGAAAACGAAGCTGAGCGAATGTGGGTTGAGAGAACCAATGTAAGGAATAAGTCTTGTAAATCTGCGAACGACGTGGTGCGCAAAGCGTCAGCGTCCAAACAAATAAAGTGTCGCGTGCCCTGATACTTTAATTACTGGAGTAAATTATGACAAATCGAATGGCAATATACATGCAGGATGTGGTTGACATCCGCGAGGAATTAGAACTGGCAACATATATGGAAGAGCGCGGCTTCAGCGAGATTTGGCAGGGTGATAACCGTCTGGCCAGAGATTGCATTGTGCTGATGAGCGCTTTTCTGACACACACCAAACGTCTGCGAGTGGCCTCAGGCGTGCTACCCATCTGGACCCGCAACCCGGCGGTGATCGCGGCCAGTTTCAGCACCATGTGGGAACTGGGCGGAAAAGTTGACGGCCGAGGTCGGGTGATGCTCGGTTTGGGCGCCTGGTGGGAGCCGATTGCCAGTCGCGTGGGCGTAAAGATGAGCAAACCTCTCAAAGCAATGCGTGAGAATATCGAAGCCGTACGCCAGTTGCTGACGATGGAGACAGTCACCTACCAGGGTGAATTTGTCAATCTGGAGAATGTCAGCCTGGATGTTGTTTATGGGGACACCTCTCCCCGGGATATTCCCATCTATTTGGGCGCAACCGGCCCCAAGATGCTCGAACTGGCCGGTGAGATCTGTGATGGCGTTTGCCTGAACTATGGTGTATCTGTGGATTATGTTAAGCGAGCGATAGCCCTGGTCGAGAAAGGCGCCCAGAAAGCGGGTAAGAGCATTGAGGATGTCGATCTACCTGAACTGATGGTGGTATCCATGTCCGATGAAGACCCCGCTGCTGCCCTGCATTCAGGGAAGAAACTGGCTGCATACTACTTTGCTACCGAACCTCATATCATGAAGGCCAGTGGTGTCAGTGAGGAGATTGCCGATAAGGCCAAAGCCCTGATGGGCTGGCCTGCTACCGAGGAAGATTACGAGCGCGCCAGTGCTGTGATCCCCGAGGAGATTGTGCGCGACATCATGGCGGTGGGTACTGCTGATGAATGCCGCGCCAAAGTCAGAGAATACATCGATGCTGGCGTGACCTGCCCGATCTTGTACCCCCTGCGCGGCAACATCAAAGAAGTGATCGACGCCTTCGCGGATGGTGTTTAGAACATGAGCATAGATATCGAACGCGAAGTGATTGAGTATCTGCAAGAATTGGTGCGCGCCCCTGGGCTGGCTGGGGATTTAGCAGCTGTAACGGATGTCGCTATCGCACGGCTGCGCGCTTTAGGGTTTGATGAAGTCTGGCGGGACGAAGTGGGCAACGTGATAGGTAAGCGTGTTGGACATGAATCGGGCCCCAAGCTGGTCTTTGACGCCCATATGGATACGGTCGAAGTGGGCGATCGAGAAGCCTGGGTGCATGACCCCTTTGGCGGTGAAGTCATTGATGGAAAACTGTGGGGTCGCGGCGCTACGGACGACAAAGGAAGTCTGGCCGCCTTTACCGTTGCCCTGGCAGCTTTACCGCGTGAATCCTTCTGTGGTGAATTGTATGCCGTAGGTACGGTGGGAGAGGAATTGCTGGAAGGAGCTGCGCTGCAATATGTCTTGGATGCCGTACAACCTGATGGCGTGGTGATCGGTGAGCCCACCGACTGTCGGCTGGGTATTGGCCACAAAGGTCGCTGCCGGGTGATCTTCAACGTCAAAGGGAAGTCGGCCCATAGTTCTTCGCCTGAAGTTGGAGAAAATGCCATTGAAAAGGCAGCCGAAGTCATTCGCAGGGTACGCCAAATCCCCTTGGTCGAGGATCCTTTATTGGGCCGCAGTGTCATGGAGCCGATCCACATCGATTCTAGCCCAAGCCCCAGCTACTCGACCATCCCCTATGAATGTCAGGTTATCTTCGATCGTAGGATAGTGCGCGGTGAGACCCGCGAAACCGTCCTGGAACTGCACCGCAAAGCCCTCGATGATCTTCCAGGGTGCTGCGTAGACTACGACGTGCTCTCTTTTGACAGCTATACAGGGGAGAACGTATCTCGCAAAGATTTTCACCCAGCCTGGGCCGTAGAGCCTGACTCTGATTGGGTGACTCTTGGGTTGGAGGGCATGGCCATGGCTGGTATCCCTCAAGTAACCTACGGAACGCCCTATTGCACCAACGGCTCTGGTAGTGCTGGAGAGCGTGGAATTCCTACGATTGTTTTTGGACCTGGCTCCGTCCTCGTCGCGCATGTCACCGATGAATATATCGAAATCCCCGAACTACAGCGTTCGGTGCATGGCTTCATGGGAATTGCCCAACGTCTGAGCCAAATCGAAATATAGCATACTTATAGGATTGATCATCATGCTGATTACGAATGCACATTTGATCACTTGGGGAACCCCCAACCAGATTCTCGAGAATCATGCCGTCTATATCCGCAACGGGGTAATCCTGGAAATTGGCCCCACATCAGAACTCACCAAGCAATATCCTAACGAAGAGTGCCTGGATGCGCGCGGCCAATATGTGCTGCCTGGAAATATTAATGCTCACGGGCATTATTACAGCGCATTTGCGGTGGGGATTTCGGTACCTGGGGAAGCGCCGATTACTTTGCCCACCATATTGCATAAATTGTGGTGGCCCTTTGATAAAGCACTCAGCGAGGAAGATGTGCGCTATTCAGCTCTGGTAGGCGCAATTGATGCCATCAAGCACGGTACGACTACATTGTTCGATCATCATTCTTCCCCCAATTGCATCGAGGGCGTTCTGGATGTGATCGCCAGCGGCATGGACGAATCTGGGTTGCGCTCGGTTTTGTGTTTCGAAGTGACCGACCGTGATGGCCCCGAACGCGCTCAGGCGGGGATCGCCGAAAACGCCCGCTTTGTGCGTCGGTGCAGCCAGGAACGCCTCTCCGAGGGACGCGTGGCAGCCAATTTTGGCATTCACGCGCCGATGACGGTATCCGAAGAAACCCTGGCTGCTTGCCGGGAGTCTGTCCCCGAAGGGACAGGTTTCCATCTGCATGTGGCAGAACACGAATATGACCAAATTCGCAGCCAGGCCATGGCTGGGACACGCTCCGTAGATCGTTTGAAAGAGCATGGCATTCTGGGTGGCAAATCGATTTTGGCCCATGCCATTCATCTGGACGCCCGCGAAGTTGCTCTAATTGCTGAGAGTAATTCCTGGGTCAGTCACCAACCTCGCAACAACCAGAACGCGGCCGATGGCATTGCCGAAGTGGAGTCTTACCTGCGAGCCGGGGTGCGAGTCTGTTTGGGCAATGATGGCCTATCCAACACCATGTGGCGCGAAGCAGAAGCAGCTTATTTCCTGCAAAAGATCAAACACCGTGACGGTCGGCGCTTGCCTGGCGACCAACTGCTGCAAATGGCAATAAACAATAACGCTGCCCTGGCTACGGAATATTTCGCTGAAGCGAAATTGGGCATTATCGAGCTTGGGGCTTATGCCGATTTGATCTTTGTAGATTACAAACCCACCACGCCCATGACAGTCGACAATATAGCCGGACACTTTGTCTTTGGCTTCAACGAATCCATGATCACCACGACCATAGTAAATGGACAGGTGCTGATGAAGGATCGGGTGTTAACAACCCTGGATGAAGATGAAATAAAAGCCAGATCACGAGAAATCGTGCCCGAGTTTTGGGCGCGCTATCAAAAGCTAGTGCCTGATGATCACGTTTTAGGATGAGAAAGGTGTCTCTGGAAATCTCCAATGAATAAACCAGATTATCTGGCTCCCCAATCACTCTCTGAAGCGCTCAGAACGATAGGTGAGAAACCAACTGGCGTGCATATTATCGCCGGGGGTACGGACCTGATCCCGCGCATGCGCTCCGGGGTGGTCGAACCGTCTTTGCTGGTCGATCTGCGCTTACTCGGGCTGGATGGCATTGAAATGTCTGGAGACGGGATTCTCATCGGAGCCAGTACCACCCACACCGAAGTCCTTGAATCCGCTCTCCTGGCTAAATACTGCCCCGCATTGGTCGAATCAGCCAAGGATATCGCCGCTCCCCCAATTCGCAATCGCGGCACGGTGGGCGGCAACCTGGTCAATGCCTCTCCCTCGGCTGACCTGGTCCCACCCCTGTTGGTCTATGATGCCCTGGTTGTCCTGGCGAACCCTGATTTTGAGCGCGAGGTTCCCTTGACGGAATTCTTTATAGGACCCGGCCGAACTGTGCTGGACGCAGATGAAATCCTGACCGAGGTCCGCATCCCGGCGATACCCAAGCGAACATCATCTGCCTTCGTCAAACTGGGCAAGCGGCGTGCCATGGCGATTGCTGTGGTCAGTGCTGCGGCACGGTTGACCTTGGACGAGGCGGGGATAATCACACAGGCCAGGATTGCCCTAGGCTCGGTAGCACCCACCCCTATCCGAGCCACAAAAGCGGAGGCTAGCCTGATAGGACAGACCCCCAATGCCGATTGCCTTGCTGAAGCGGGTCAGATCGCCAGCACTGAAGCCGTGCCTATTTCAGATTTGCGCGCCAGCGGGGAGTACCGCGCCAAAATGATCGCAGTGTTGACCCGTCGCGCTTTGGCTGCTTGCTGGCAGCGGATCGAGGAGGGGGTCGATGGCTGAAACTGTCCTTCGATTCCAGGTCAACGGCCAACTTGTTGAGATCACCACAGAACCGAGTCGTACGCTGCTAAGCATCTTACGCGATGATCTTAAGCTGAAAGGCGCTAAAGAGGCCTGCGGCCAGGGTGATTGCGGAGCATGTGTGGTCCTGATGAATGGGAAAGCGGTCAATTCGTGCCTGATCTTGGCTCCCCAGGCCGAGGGTGCGGAAGTGATGACTGTGGAAGGACTGGCAGTGGATGATCAACTTCATCCACTGCAGCAAAATTTTATCGAGAATTGGGCTTTTCAATGTGGCTACTGCACCGCTGGAATGCTGATGTCCGCTTATGCATTGTTGCTGAAGAACCCTGATCCCACAGAAGATGAGATCAAAGCTGCCATCGCTGGTAATTTGTGTCGCTGCACAGGTTACCATGAAATCGCGGAAGCCATTTCAGCTGCCGCTGCAGAGATGAAGAATTAATTAACCATGATTGAACATACGCAGTTCGTCGAGGAAATTACAGGGAATATGGGGTGGGGGCGAAGCCCCCACCCCATATTCCCTGTAAACCACACTTCAAGTGTGTAACTCCTTATAGTATTTTGTTCGTCATGACTAGTACAGAAAGGAGAATTTGATGCCACAACGATTTAGCCTGGGTGTAATTGTGGCCGTGGTCAGCGGCGGCGTCTTTGGCGTGGTGACCTCCCTGGAGGGTTTCATCGGTCGCGCCGTGGGTGCGCTTAGTGCGAGTTTGCTGGAGCATGCTGTTGCCGCAATTATTGCAGTACCCGCGATAACCTACCTTTATTTGCGTGGCACCTTGACCTGGGACAACACCAAAGGGGTCTTACCTGCCTCGACGGTGGTGGCGGTGTTGATCATTGTGGCTGTTGCCGGTGTGGCATACTCCATGCCTCGCGTGGGAGTCGCAGCAGGGAATATGGCTATGCTCTTTGGACAAATGACGCTTGCCATTCTGATCGATACGATGGGAATCGGCGGCTATGAAAAAGTTCCTCTGAATTTGCCTCGCATTGCTGGATTGGTTCTGATGGTTGCAGGAGTCTATTTGGTGTTGCCCCGCCAGGGATAAGGAGAATCAATGCCCGAATTAGATGTCGTTGGGAAAGATCTGCCTGCCGTTGACTCGTGTGACGTGGTCACAGGCAAGGCGGTTTACACTCCCGATCTTGAATTTCCAAATATGCTGGTGGGCAAACTGTTATATAGCCCGCATGTCTGCGCGCGTATTTTGAAGTTGGATGTGAGTAAAGCACGTCAAATACTTGGGGTGGCAGCAGTGCTCACCGGAGCGGATGTCCCAGGCGAGAACAGCTATCTCTATTGGTATCCCGATCAACCGCTATTGGTTGAAGATCAGGTGCGATATCAGGGTGATGCTGTAGCCGCGGTGGCAGCAGAGTCGGAAGCGATTGCCCTTGCTGCTCTTGATGCCATCGAGGTGCAGTACGAACCCCTGGAGGGGGTCTTCGATCCCGAAGAGGCGATGAAGCCCGATGCCGTCCGGGTTTGGACGGATAAGGAGAATCTTCACAGTCATATCGTAGAGGCGTGGGGCGATATCGAAAAAGGGTTCGAACAGGCCGACGTAATCATCGAAAACACCTTTACCACTCAAATCGAAGAGCACGCCATGCTGGAAACTGAGTCTGCTATCGCTCATATCGATTTCGATGGCACGATCGTAGTGTATGCTTCAGCGCAAGCGCCCCACCGGGACCGCATTCAGATTGCTCGAGCGCTGGGTGTGCCAGAAGTAATGGTGCGCGAGATTACGCCTAATATTGGAGGCGCTTTTGGGGCCAAAGATGAGGCCAACATCCAAATTCACGCGGCCTTGCTGACATATGAGACCGGCCGTCCTGTGAGAATCGTCAAGACTCGCGAAGAGTCCCTCCGTACGCATGTCAAACGCCATCCCACCAAAATCCGTTATCGCACCGGAGCGACAAAAGACGGCAAGCTGACCGCAATACACATGGTCGCCATGGGGGATACCGGTCCATATGTTAATGCCGGTGAGGAGGTCATGATGGTTATGGCCGCATATGGAATCGGTCCTTATTATGTGCCTAACGTGCGCACTGAGGCCTTTACTGTGCTCACCAACAATCCCATCGGAGGTGCGTTCCGCGGTTTTGGAGTTCCCCAGTGTACTTTTGCCTTCGAGCGACAGATGGATAATCTGGCTCGCAGATTAGATATGGATCCCATGGAACTGCGTTTACTGAATGGGCTGAAAACCGGCCAGCAATTTCAGTCCAAATCAATCGTTCGCAATGGGGATGGAATGAAGGCATGTTTGGAGAAAGTCTCCCAAATATCTAAATGGGCAGATCGGGAAAAGTTATCGCGCCAGCCCAAGCCTCACCTGCGCCGCGGCTGGGGCGTAGCGTCTTCGTTCCACAAAATTGGCTTCGGTCGTGATGTAACTGACCATGCCTCTGCAGGGGTCAACATTGCGCCCGACGGCTCGGTATTGGTACGCACTGGCGCAGCCGATATGGGTCAGGGAGCCCATACGGTCATCGCACAATTTGTAGCTGAACGTTTGGGAGTAGAGTCCTCTCAAGTCAGGGTTTTCAAACCCGATACGGCACTGGCAGCTGATGCCGGAGCCACTGTGGCCAGCCGAGTGACTGCATTCTCTGGCAGCGCGGTATTGAGGGCCGCGGAACCCATTCGTGAAGTGCTACTAGACCTGGCCGCGCAAGAAACTGGTGCTGATTTGGATTTATTGGACTTACGCCAGGGATTTGTTTATGTCGAAGGGGAGCGCATCAGTCTCAAGGTCGCTGATCTTGCCACCAAAGCTTACGAGAGCAACCTACCCATGCAGGCTAGTGGTTTCTACACCATGGACTATCCCAGCATACAGTTGCCTGATGGATCAAACGGATATGAGCAAATGACGAGCTTTGGGGCGCATGTTGCCCAGGTATTAGTGGATATCGAAACCGGGCAGGTGACTCTGGAAAAGATCTATGCTGTGCATGATATTGGACAGATGGTCAACCCCAAAGGAGTACGCGGTCAGGTCGAAGGGGCTGTGACCATGGCCTCGGGATATAGCCTAATGGAGGAATTGCTCGTCGAACAGGGTGTGATCCAAAATCATTCTCTGGAAAGCTATTTGATTCCGACGGCATTCGATGCCCCCGATATCGTGTCTGAGATGGTTGAAATCCCGGAAGATGGCACCCCCCTTGGTGCCAAAGCCATTGGCGAACCGCCCATGAATATCGCGCCGGCTGCCATCGCCAACGCGGTTGCAGATGCCGTTGATGTTCCCATAAAGCAGTTGCCAATTACTGCCGAATATGTGATAGCTGCATTGGAATTGCAGAAGAACAAAATCCCAAAATAAAAGGTCTCCGGGAAACGCCGTGGGATCCCCCCGGCAATTCCAATAGAGCCAAAAGGAAAAATTCATGAAAACTATATTGAAAAGCGAAAAGCAAGAAGTGACCATCAGTTACGATGCCCCCTTTGTAATCATTGGGGAGAAGATCAACCCTACTGGCCGCAAGATTCTGGCCGGAAAGATTAAAGAAGGCGACTATGAATATGTCCGCGGCCTGGCAATCAAACAAGTTGAAGCAGGTGCAGATATTTTAGATGTCAACGTGGGTGTACCGGGTATTGACGAAGTCGCCGTACTGCCCGAAGTTGCCAAGATCGTCTCCGAAACCGTAGATGTGCCTCTTTGTCTTGACTCTGCCAACCATGAAGCCTTAGCCGCTGCACTGGCCGTACTCCCCGGAAAACCCTTGGTGAATTCGGTCAACGGCGAAGAAAAATCCTTGAAAGCTGTTTTGCCTGTAGTTGGCGAATATGACGTTGCAGTGATTGGCCTGACCATGGATGACGAAGGCATCCCCAACGATGCAGAAACTCGCGTCGCCATCGCCGAGAAGATCATCGAACGAGCTGCTAAACATGGAGTTGGTATCGAAAATATTGTCATCGACCCCTTGGTGTTGACCGTCGGCGCCGATAGCAATGCTGGAGCAGTGACACTCCAAACAGTTCAATTGTTGAAAAAGGAATTTGGCGTCAACATCAACCTGGGGGCCAGCAATGTCTCCTTTGGCCTGCCCGATCGTCACACCGTCAATCAGGCATTTCTGTCATTGGCGATGGGTGAGGGAGCGACCTGTGCGATAACTGATCCCATCAAGCTGGCCAGCACCATTCGGGCTACAGATCTGTTGATGGGGCGTGATACTTATGGCACTCGCTATATCAGCTACTGGCGTGATCATCAGCCCAAGGAAGATGCTTAGTAACCTGGTTACCCAATCAACGATTAGGAGATTGAATCATGGCAAATGTAAAATATGTAATCGAGCAAAAAGACAACCGGGAGAGCTATATTATAGCGGGTACTGCTACGGTACTGCGGGCACTCGAAGTAATGGCTGAAGCCAACATCGGTTCCGTGATGGTTGTCGAAGATGAAAGGATCGTTGGTATTTTTACTGAAAGAGACTACACACGCAAATGTGAGGTAAAGGGATTGGCTGCAGCCGATACTCTCGTGCGTGAGATCATGACTCGGAGTATGATAACGGTTAATTTGAGTACATCGATGGATCAATGTATGGCTTTGATGAACCAGTACCATGTTCGGCATCTACCGGTGATTGAAAATGACACCTTTATAGGCATGGTGTCCATTCGAGATGTTGCAGGTATGCTCTTATCCGATCGAGAGAGCACTATCAAAGGATTGGAGAATTATATTCTTGGTTCTGACTTCGCAATGTAAATGTATATCCGGATATAAACGTCTCTCCTCCGAGATGTTAATTGCTTGACCAAAGCCCCCACATGGGGGCCTTGGTATTTCTCCGAAGATTTACCTACATGCGATTTTTATAGGTGTTCTATCACCCTATGCGCAATAGAAATGGCTTGATGTGCCGCGTCTGCAGCAGCACCCGCCAATCTGCCTTGCACCACCGACCCAACTCGAACACCATAATTGGCGGTGTTAGATGCATTGGCTGAAGTGAATCCAGCTAGTGTCGCGTTGATCATAGCCAAGGCGATCAGCAAAGTGAAGAGTGATGGCTGCTTCGGCCATTTCTGCTACTTTTGACAAATATATTGGAAAGATTGACGCTTGAAAAGTAATCGTTTACAATTTTGACATATCGATATAACAAACGTGCTTATGTAATTTGGTTCCCCAGATATTGCGATGTATTTTTTGTTAGCCTGATCTAGAAAATTGTAATTGGTGCTTCGTTATTGATTGAACTATATCTGGGTCTCTGGGAAACGCCGTGGGACTATCCAGACGTAGGGGTGAGTGGGGTGCGGAGCACCCCGCTCACCCCTACGTCTGGGAGATCACCCCACCAACTCCTAGAGAACCCAATATCTCTCGAAAGGAGGTGGTGACTTTAGAAAATATAATTTATTGATATCCCAAACAGTTTGTCAACTTTAGGATCTTTAGGAACACCAAAAGGAGAGAAAGTATGTCATCTAACAAGCGATTTTGGATTGCTATCATTTTGGTCCTCACTGGAATGTTAGCGATCTCCGCCTTTACGCCGATAACGGTTTTTGAGAGTCTTAGAGCAGACGACCCGCCTGAGGTGCCAACGGGCACCCTCACAGTTGCCCTCTCCACCTTCCCCAATTCGCTCGATCCCCCACAAACTGCAGAGAGAAACGCCACCAACGCCAGCTATCAAATGTTTGACGGCCTGGTTTGGATTAACGACGAAGGTGGCCTCGATCCTGCCCTGGCCACTAGTTGGGATATTTCAGAAGATGGGAAAGAATACACTTTCTATTTGCGCGAGGGTGTAACCTTCCACAATGGTGACCCCTTCACTTCTGCTGATGTTGCTTTCACCTACGACCGTGGCGCGAACGGGGGATTTGAATACAGCTACGAATTCGAGCGCATTACTAAGGTTGAGATAATCGATGAGTTTACGATTATTCTAGGCACCGAATCTGCCGACCCGACCTTTATGCGACAATTTTGTACTCTTGCTATTCAGCCTGCTGCTCACCATGCTGAGGTCGGCGAAGATGCCTTCGTCGCTCACCCCGTTGGCACTGGTCCCTTCATGTTTGTCGAATGGGAAAAGGGCGATCACATCACAATGACAGCCAATCTCAATTACTGGAACGAGGGCTATCCGAAAGTTGAAACGCTAATCTTCCGCCCAGTCCCCGAGTCGGCTACCCGCGTAGCTGCAGTACAGACTGGTGAAGTCGACATCGTCCAGCGTTTAAGCTCTGAAGAAGCGCAAAGCTTAATCGGTGTATCGGATGTTGAAGTGGTTCGCTACCCCGTGGACCGTGTTTTCTACATTGCGTTCAACAACCTCACCAGTGGCCTCGATCAGCCCACGATGGATCCCAATGTTCGCCTTGCAATGAACTACGCTGTAGACGTCGATGCAATTATCGATGCGCTCTTCGACGGATTTGCATCGCCGGCGGTTGGTCTTGTCGCCCCAGGTAACCTGGGTTTTGATAATGCCGATCCATTTGGTTACGATAAACAGAAGGCCTTAGATCTGTTGGCCACAGCAGGCTATGCGGATGGTTTCGAGATGGATTTTGCCTGCCCCGCCGGTGCCTACACAAACTTCGAGCAAGTCTGTGAGGCCATTCAGGGCTTCCTGCGTGAAGTTGGCATCGAAACCAACCTCGAAATCATGGAGTCTGGTCAGTACTGGGATCTAGAAGCAGAGAAGGCGCTGCCACCGCTCTTTGGGGACAGCTGGTCTTCAACACTTGGCGAGTCGATTAATCGGTTGGAAGGCGCGCTTGGCGGCTGGGATGCTAGCTACTCGGCTTGGTCCGACCCCGTCATCGATGATCTACTAGCCAAGATCTCGACCGAAATGGATACGGATGCACGTGCCGATCTCTACGTTGAACTCCAAGAGTACATGCGGGAGAACCCGCCGTTTATCTATCTCTACTCACCGAATGCTTTTGAAGCGATCAACTCTCGCGTCCAGGATTATCGACCTCGCCCGGCTGAGGATTACAACCTGTTCTACACCTGGGTTGCAGGGGAGTAGTAGAATCTAAATGAAATCCCTGATCTCCCTAGATTGGGGATTTCTCCTTTCAACTACACGGTTGTCAATCGAATTAAATTCTTGTAAACTTGGGGAGTGGAATTAGTTGTCCATTCCCCATATTTTTAATCCTTCAAGCTCACGCCAGTAAGGAGGTCGATTTGCAAAAGTATTTGCTTTCGCGATTTCTCCAGGCAGTTTTAATCCTTCTCGGAGTCTTGCTGCTGGTATTCTTCATGGTGCGCATTGCCGGTGATCCGGTAAACCTTATGGTGCCGCGTGAAGCCAGCGATGAGTACAGGGAAGAATTCCGCAGTATGATGGGCTATGATCGCCCGTTAACTGTCCAGCTAATAGATTTTATGAGCGGTGCTGTTGTGGGTGATTTTGGCGACTCTCTGCACTTCAAGGAGCCGGCGATGCCCATGGTCGTGCATCGTCTACCTGCAACGTTAGAATTGGCAGGGGTCGGAATGCTCATGGCGATATTCGTGGCCGTTCCGATCGGTTTGATTGGGGGCTTTCGCCCTGGAACATGGATCGACTCGGTTGGCCGTTTCATGGGCCTAATGGGGCAGAGTACACCAAGTTTCTGGCTGGCACTCTTATTGATCTTCTTTTTTGCCGTTGATCTGGGATGGTTGCCATCCTTTGGACGTGACAACCTGAAATCGATCATTTTGCCAGGCTTTGTGATGGGTTTTGGGGGTATGGGGGCTCTTGTCCGCCTTACACGCTCGGCGACCATGGAGATCCGAGGCGAGGATTATGTTCGCACTGCCCGCAGCAAGGGCTTACTTCCCAAGACGATTTACATCAAGCACGTTCTTCGAAATGTTCTGATTCCGCTTGTGAGTGTGATTGGCGTATCATTTGGCTACAGTTTGGGTGGCTCGATTTACATTGAAACAATCTTCGCCTGGCCAGGGATGGGCCAACTGCTCCAACAGGCGATCGGATGGCGCGATTATCCTCTTATTCAGGCGTTGGCTGTGTTTACCAGTGTAGTTGTTGTATCAATGAGTTTGCTCACCGATGTGGCATATGCACTCATAGACCCAAGGATTCGTTACGATGACTGATCTTGGAACTGAATTCAATCAAGATCGCGGCACCGGCTTGCAAGTCGATGAGGAGCGCAGTTGGCGCGCGCGTTTTGCCTATGGTCGCAAATTGTTACAGCGTGATAAGTCGGGGATAATCGGTCTCAGCATGTTCATCGCTCTTGTGTTGACGGCGATATTTGCCCCCCAAATCGCGCCTCATGATCCCGAACAACAAAACTTGCGTATGGCCAAAACTCCGCCTGTGTGGATCGAAGAAGGAACCTGGGAATACCCTCTTGGAACGGATAACCTTGGCCGCGATCTATTGAGCCGCATCATTTATGGAACGCGCGTTTCGATGGCGGTCGGGTTTCTCGGTGTACTTATCGCAGGTAGTTTGGGAATGCTTGTTGGTGCAATTGCTGGTTTTGTTGGGGGGAGGGTTGACAACATCATCATGGGGGGCATCAACCTGATCCTGGCGCTGCCATATTTATTGTTTGTTGTAGTCATTGCATCAATTCTCGGTAGGAGCCTGATAAACGTGATTCTCATATTTGGTTTCACCGATATGCCGATCTTCGCGCGTGTCACAAGGGGTGAGGTTTTGCGTATTCGAGAAAGTGGATATGTTGAATCTGCCAATAGCGTTGGTGCAAGTCGCTGGCGGATCCTATTCGATCACATTTTGCCCAACCTTATTGGTCCACTGATTACAGTTGCTACATTCGAGATGTCTGGGATGATATTTTATGAAGCTGGGCTGGGATTTTTAGGGCTTAGCGTACCACCTAGTGTGCCCAGTTGGGGAAATATGCTCTCGGCTGGACGTAAGTATTTGACAAGTTCCCCCTGGATTGCTGCGTTCCCAGGATTTGCGATCATGCTAACCTCGTTGTCAATGAACCTGCTGGGTGATTGGCTGCGAGATGTACTCGATCCACGTTTGCGCCGTACGGAGAGGTGAGGCCATGCCGTCAATTCTGGATGTACGTGATCTTAAAGTACGTTTCCACACTCTCGATGGTGTGGTCAATGCTGTAAACGGCGTCTCTTTTTCGTTAGAAGAGGGCGAAACGCTGGCGATCGTCGGCGAGAGTGGGAGCGGCAAGAGTGTGACTATGATGTCGCTGCTGGGCTTGATCCCAATGCCTCCAGGCAAGATCGAAGGCGGTCGTGCTCTTTACTACGGTGCCAATGGTGAACGTGATCTTCTCAAGATGAGCGAATTGGAGCTCCAGTATCTTCGTGGAGAAAAAGTAAAACTCGATAGTGAGTTCACGAAATTAGATCTATTGCAAATGTCACGTGAGGAATTGCGTAATATTCGCGGTGGCCAAATTGGGTTTGTTTTTCAAGACCCGATCTCATCATTGAACCCTATCCTAACCATTGGAGAGCAGGTATCCGAAATCCTTACCAGACATCAAGGCCTCTCCAAAGAAGAAGCCATGCAGCGCTCGATCGAGCTTCTCGGGCAAGTAGGCATACCCGACCCTGAACTGCGGGTAAAGAATTTCCCTTTTGAGTTCTCTGGCGGCATGCGCCAGCGAGTAGTGATCGCCATCGCCATCGCATGTACTCCAAAAATTGTGATTGCTGATGAACCCACTACGGCCTTGGACGTCACAGTGCAGGCCCAAATCGTCGATCTGTTCAAGAAACTGCGTCAAGATATGGAAGTTTCGGTGGTCTGGATCACTCATGATTTGGGGGTGGTTGCAGGTATAGCTGACCGTGTTCTGGTGATGTACGGTGGGCGCCCTGTTGAAATTGCAACTGTTGACGATCTTTATGAACAACCCCAGCATCCTTACACCTCGGGACTGCTCTGCGCCTTACCGCGACTGGATTCAGACGAATCGGGACATTTGGATTGTATTCCGGGTGTTCCGCCAGATATGCTCATGGCACCAGTCCACTGCCCATTTGCTTGGCGATGTGGGTTCGCTTTTGACAGGTGCTGGCAGGAGATTCCGCCGTTGATTCCCGTCGGCGATCAACATCAAGTTGCCTGTTTCTACGATTTAGAGAAGATGGGGCCGCGAAATGTCTGAAAATGGCTTGCTTGTACGAGTAAAGGATCTGCAGAAACATTTCCCGATTATGGGTGGCCTAATCATTAGCCGTCAGACCGGAGTTGTAAAAGCAGTAGACGGAATTTCGTTTGACATTGCTCGAGGGGAAACCCTAGGCCTGGTTGGTGAAAGCGGGTGTGGAAAATCCACTGCAGCACGTGCGATATTGCAATTGCAGAAACCAACCGCAGGGCAGGTGTTTCTTGAAGATCAAGAGTTGACCAAAATGGGGGTTGACGAATTACGACAACTACGTCCCAGGATGCAGATGATCTTTCAGGATCCGTATGCCTCGCTCAATCCCCGTCATTCCGTAGGAAAAATCATTGCCGAGCCGATGCTTATCCATAACGCGGCTCAAAGAGGGAGTGCAGAGCTCAACGACAGAGTATCCGAACTGCTTGAGTTGGTAGGTATGGACCCGGCCTACGCAAAACGTTTCCCTCATGAGTTCTCGGGCGGACAACGCCAGCGCATCGGGATTGCGCGTGCCCTGGCATTAGATCCTGATTTCATCGTATGCGATGAACCCATCTCAGCATTGGATGTGTCTATTCAGGCGCAAGTCGTCAATCTAATGCAAGATATGCAGACGCAATTGGGCCTGGCATATCTCTTTATTGCGCATGATTTGAGTATGGTGAAGCATATCTCGCACCGTATCGCAGTCATGTACTTGGGCAAGATCATGGAATTGACGGACCGCAAGTCCTTATTTGAATCGCCGCTTCACCCCTATACTCAATCGCTCAACTCAGCCGTGCCAATTCCCAACCCAAAGTTAGAACGAAAAAGAAAACGCTTTATTCTGAAAGGTGAGCCGCCAAGCCCAGCTGATCCACCCCCAGGTTGTGTATTTCACCCTCGCTGCCCGCTAGCGATTGACATTTGTGTTAATGAAGTTCCTGAGACAAGGGAGATATATCCTGGGCATCTCGTACATTGCCATATTGCTGATAAACGGGGCAGTAGTGTTCTCCCAGATCAAATCGCAAAACAATAATTCGTACCTCCAAAGGGGTTCTAGGAATTGCCCGGGGTGATCCCCCGGAAACTCCTATCAAAATTATTGCTTTCTCAATTGAAGTATTTTTCTGCCGGGAAGATGCAAATTTTCCCGGCAATTTCGTATGGCATGATATTCAATCCAGGCCCAGTGAGAAGTCGGAGTAAAGGTTGAGTCTCGGCTTCTTGTAGGGTCCGGCATAGATAGGGTTCGTGATAGCTAAGACTTCTTCATCTTGGTCTAACACAATCAGGCTGTACCATACAGAAATTTGGGGGCTGAACTGGTCAGAAAATTCTAGCTCGGTTGTTTCTTCGTTGAGTTGTTTATCTGCGACTACTTCACCACACTTGATCAGTTGAACTCGAATATTGGGAGGTGTATTCATTACAGTAGCAGAAAATTCAATTAGTCCGCTTTTTACTCCTAAATCATCACCAATCATATACTCCGACCCATTGATTCTGGCTTGGAAAGTCACATTGGGACCTTTGGTTACGTACGCACGACCTTTTCTAATCCCCTCCAGAATCCCATCAATCGATAACTCTCTAGCATAAACATACGTAGTAGGCATCCCCAGCCTTTCTCCTGGTAAACTCAGCTCCGTCCTGGGTGGATAGTGATAATCACTGCCCCCAATGCCCGTTATCCGATGACCAGCGTTGAGCCAGCGCATCCACATTTCTACTGCTTGGGGGTTGGCTGTCACATTGTCGGGCCAATACAGGTCATTCCAAATTTCCAAACAGTGAGTATGACGTAAATCTACCGAGCCTAACTCCCACGCCCAAGGAACAAGTAGTGGATGGTTGATCGAGGAGATTAGTCCATTTGCTGCAATCTGTTCAAAAAGCGCCGCAACCTCTTTATCATCGCCATCATCCAGCTTAGAAGGAACGATTTCAACGATCCCCTCCATCCAATCCTCCCAGCCTTGAAGCCCAAAGACGTTAAAGTGTCCCTTCCGAAAGGTCACCTCGAGGCCTGGGATCACGAGAACCTCTCGATCACCCTCCAAACTTTTGTATGCCTCGATTGTGTTATGGTCAGTGATGGCGTAAAAGTCAAAACCTTCCGCCTCGGCGATACGGGTTACTGTCCCAACAGGATAATCGCCATCTGAACAATTGGAATGAGTGTGAAAATCACCTTTATACCAACCTGGATTATCGTTAAATACTTTGGAAATTGAGAATTCGGACATTGGAAATCCCTTTATTGGTTGACTGTAATTTTGTCGATGGAATCTATGACGATATCTGCGTGGGCAGCCAGGAACGAATTGATTCCGTCCCCGTTATGCACGCCGACGAGTCCAGCTACTCCTGCATTTCTCCCAAACTCCATATCGCTCACTGTGTCGCCAATCATTATCATGCGGCTGGATGGGATACCGAGAATCTCAGAAATTCTCCAAATGGCATCAGGTGCTGGTTTATTGGGAATATCATCATCCCCACATACAAGAATATTTACCAAGTTCTCAATATCCATACTAGCCAATGTGTCCCGCGTCATTTTGCGATCATCGCTCGTAACTACAGCAATCGTGATTTGTGCTCCAGCAAATATTTGTAGTGCTCCAGCCACATCACCAATGGGATGGATATCACTTGGATCAAAAAGTCCTCCCAGTGTGTTTTGGGCACATCGATCCACTACGAGCTTGGCCTTATGCCAAGGCAATCCGTGCTGGAAAAGAGCACCGGCCGCCAGAATATTGAGATTTTCAATCGACGCCACCGCCAATGGACTCTCAGGGAGTATTATATTCTCCTTGGGAGAATAACCTATCGTTTCGAAAATGGATTCTTGGATGCCAGAGCATTCTGGAAACAATTCGGCTAATTTTCCTCCCCAGTGTTCTACGCGCGGACCCCAAAACGTTTCAAGGTCGATTAACGTACCGTCTTTGTCGAAAACAATACAGTCGATATCATATGATCTATCAAAAATAGTTATTGTTGTCAACTTTGCTGCCATTCACAATTATTGTTTCATCGTTAGAAATTGATTGACCACTAGAATTTAGTTGCATCCCAAAGCGTACTCGGAAGGAATAATTTGGCAGGGAATTTTGAAAATGGGGATTCTTGTGAAAGGAATCTGGTACAATTAGTTATGTAAACGATTACATTGTTATATTAAACGATCAGATATCTTTTGTCAATATTTATATGCCGAAACATAAATCTACTATCACAATCAAAGAAGTTGCCGAGCATGCTGGCGTTTCTACAGCAACAGTTTCCAGAGTTCTCACCGGAAGTGATACGGTTAGCCTAGGTAGGCGCGAGCGCGTTGAACGGGCAATCGAAGAACTTGGCTACCAACCTAACCGAGCTGCACGAGAGTTGCGAGCGGGCGCTACACTCAAAATTGGAGCTGTCCTCTCAGATATTCAAAATCCATTTTTTACCAGTTGTCTTGCAGGAATTGAAAGTGTCTTGCAAAGCTCTGAATATGTATTAATTCTAGGAAATTCCAGAGAAGATGCCCGCATAGAAAAAATGCATCTCAATTCACTCATTGGTGATGGCGTTGGAGGAATCATATTGGCGTTGACCTCTGACTATGAAGAATGCTACGAAGAACTCGCCAATACGGATATCCCAATTGTGGCCATTGATCGAGAGTGTAAAAACCTGTCTATAGATTCAGTTGTTATAGACAATGTCACAGCTGCCCACCAAGCAACAGAATGCCTGGTAAAACAGGGACATCGTAGAATTGGTTTTATTGGCGGACCCTTACATATCAGCACATCCCAAGACCGCATGAAGGGATATTTGGAGGTATTGACCGATCAGGATATTCCAGTTGAAGACGAATTGGTTGTAAATGGTCTCTACACTCAGAAGGGTGGGCGCACGGCGATGGAAGAATTGCTTTCTCTATCGAATCCACCCACCGCTTTAGTGATTGCAAACAATCTGATGACGCTAGGTGCGTTCGAGACCATTTATAAACGCAATATCCAGATTCCGGGAGATCTAGCCCTGGTTGCTTTCGATGACACACCCTGGAATGTTGCTCTAAAAACGCCACTTACAGTGATTGCCCAACCTACATACCAGTTAGGCGAATTTGCTGCTAAATTGCTCCTAGACCGTATCAAGAACCCGGATCAGCCCATACAGAAAATAATGCTCAAGGGAGAGCTGATTATTCGGGATTCTTGTGGCTCGAAGGGGTAGGCTGTCACCAATTGATCCACATTTAACTCTCGTTCGCATTGCTTGATATATTTAGGACTTACGCTGTTCAGCGAGAAAATGGCTGGGACCAGCCCAATCTGCTTCAAGTGCGTAACTCCTTATATTAATCTGGTATTCCCTGAAATCTTGGCAGATGGGGAATCGTTGCTAAGGAATAATTGCTTTGTCAACTAATCGTATTCACTTTGAACTAAATGGGGAACAAACCTTTTTAGAGGCACACCCAGGGAGAAATCTCCTGGACGCACTCCGGGAAGATTTGGGCTTTACTGGTACAAAAAAAGGGTGTGATAACGAGGGTCTATGTGGCACATGTACGATAATCATCAATGGTAAAGCGCGCCGAGCATGTCGCACCTCTGTATCAGATATTTCCGGTAAGCGTATAATGACCATCGAAGGATTATCTTCAGGCGAGCAAATCCATCCTATTCAAAAATCTTTCATCGATCATGGCGCTGTGCAGTGTGGATTTTGCACACCGGGGATGATTATGTCTGCGAAAGCTCTTTTGGATGCAAACTCTAACCCAACACGCCATGAAATAATCCAGGCGATTCAAGGGAATTATTGCCGATGTACTGGATACTCCAAAATCATTACCGCGATCTTGGATGCAGCTGCAAAATTGCGAGGCGAGGATTATTTGTCTGTTGGAGAGAAATTCATACGCTTCGACGGTGTGGGAAAAGTTACTGGAAAAACAATTTTTGCCGCAGATATTTCGTTGCCATCCATGCTTCATCTTAGTGTGGTGAGAAGCAAATTCTCATTTGGAAAAATCATTCATATCGATACAAGTTCTGCTCTCACTATTCCAGGTGTGCGCGCCGTAATCACAGCCGCTGATATTCCTGGAACGAAGGCATTCTCAGACTTGTGGGGATCAAAAAACGATCAAGTGAGTACTGAATTACACCCCACAACAGCGCTTGAACCTGTTTTGGTACATGACCAAGTACGAATGAAAGGTGAACCGATTGCCCTTGTAGTTGGCACAGATACCGAAAGTGCGCAGGTTGGGGCGGATGCGGTTCAAGTTACGTATGACCCGATCGAGCCAAACTTTGACCCAGTGCAAGCTTTGGGAAATATGGCGTTTCCCCTCCATCCTGGGGGAAATTTATATGAACATGGTGATATCCAAATTGGTGACTCGGCCAAAAATTTTGCTGCAGCAGATGTCAAAGTTGGCCTGAATTTCCTTCAAGCTACGCAAGACCATGTGACCCTCGAACCCGATAGTGCAGTGGCATCCATCGATGATGATGGGCGGTTGGTTGTGGTGGGTCCATCTCACCAACCTCATGTCCGCAGACTGCAAATCGCTCACATGCTGGGAATTGACCCAGTAAATGTGAGAGTTATGGTTCCACCCATGGGAGGCAGCTTTGGTGGCCATCATCATTTTTGGCCCCTTCTGGCTGTGGCGTTACCGGCATACTTGTTGAATAAACCAGTCCGCTTAGTTTACTCACGACAGGAGGTATTCGAAGCTACCCTCAAACGGCATGCATTCAATACTTCCTGTCAGATTGGTGCCCAAAAAGATGGCACCTTATCTGCTCTTCAAGCTCAGGCTTTTGGCAATGCCGGCCCGTATGGGGGCGCACCGACAATTGGGGCATTTGTCGCTCTGTGTGGTACTGGACCCTATAAATGGCCAGCTATCGATTATGTTTCTCGAGTAGCGCACACAAATTGGGCCAACGCTGGACCCTATCGCGGATATGGAATGCCGCAAGGTGTCTTGCCACTTGAGTGCACATTGGATGAGGTAGCGAAGCAATTAAGAATTGATCCTCTTGATATGCGGTATATCAACATCGTAGACTATCGAGATGGGACCGCAACGGGTCAATCATTTGATGAGCAATTCGCAATCAAAGAGGTGTTGGACGCAATCCGCCCGAAATGGTTGGAAATGCGACAATCTACCCTTGATCTTCGAGCTCAGGCCTCTGAACATTCGCTCTACGGTGAAGGTCTCGCTACGAACTGGTATCAATTTGGAAAATCAGGTGACCTGCGTACATCTGCGCAAGCTGGATTGAACAAGGCTGGGAAAATTGTGATCTTCTATTCCGCGTATACTGCTGGAATTGGTTCGGATACGGTTCTTACGCAGTTAGCCAGTGAAGAATTAGGAGTGCCGAGAGATGAGATCATCTATGTCAATAACGATACTGATCTAACCCTCGATAGCAAAATTCCTGGCGCGTGCAGAACGACTTATTGGGTAGGGGGAGCCGTCCAGCAGGCTGCGAAAAAATTGAAGCGAGAGATCCTGGCCACAGCATCCGAATTGTTGAATGTGCCAAATGATCAATTAGCTCTTTCAGGAAAATCTGTCCATGAAATATGCAATCCCTCGAATTATGTGAATTTGGAGCAAATCGCGAACCTGTGGCACAACCATGGACATACCACCAGATTCACTGGAGAATTTAACTTAGAAGATCGATTTCCACATCGGGATGCGCGTTTTGAACAGCTCGGCCATTTCGTTTGCGGTGCAGCCATCGCACAAGTACATCTGAATGCGATCACCGGGGAGATCAAAGTGATGAAGGTCATCGTGGCTCAGGATGTTGGCAAGGCGATAAATCCACTCGATTTAGAAGGGCAAGTTGAAGGCGCGATCGTCATGGATGTTGGTTCTGTGCTTATGGAGGAACACATTCCCGGCAAAACCTTGAATTTTAAAGAATATCCGATCCCAAGGTCGAAAGATGCACCAGATATGGAAGTAATTTTGGTAGAGGTGCCCGGCAGGGATGGACCACATGGAGCCAAAGGAGCCGGTGAGGCGGTTATGGGCCATACGCGTGCGGCTATCTTGAACGCTATCTCCGATGCCGCAGGAACCCGTATCACGCAAGTGCCAGTGAAGGCAGATCGATTGCTTGAAGCACTCAATACATAATTTTATTAAATTCGTATAGCCATTAAATTTCTTAGGTTTTACGCAACTCACGCAATTCCAGGGTCGGAACCCAACCGCGTTGGGTGTCTGAATGCTCAATGCATGCCCAACAAGGTTGGGTTAGCTACCCCATGTGCGTGAGTCCTGGAGCTATTATTAAAACGAACTCCTACCTTTCAGTGTAGGAGTTCGTTAGCGTATAAGCTTGTGGCGCGATTATCTATGCCGGTAATAATCAACTTGGGTAATTAGCGGGGTTTTCTCTAGGATCAGATCCGCAGCCTTTTCGGCCAACATGATCGTTGGGGCGTAATTGTTGGCATTCGTTACATAAGGCATTACCGAAGAATCCACCACGCGTAACCCTTCTACACCATGGACGCGCATTGTCTCGGGATCGACAACGGCCATCGCATCTGTGCCCATCTTACATGTACAGGAGGGGTGATATGCCGTTTCTCCGTCCTGGGCAACCCAGGCTAAGATTTCTGCATCGGTGCTAACCGATGGGCCGGGTGATACTTCACCTCCATTGTAAGGATCAAATGCAGGTTGATTCAAAATGTCTCGAGCGCAGTGGATTGCCTCGACCCACTCGCGCCGATCTTGATCGGTAGAGAGATAATTGAACCGCAAGGCAGGATAAACCGTAGGGTCTGCGGATTTGATTTTCACAGATCCCCTGGCATCTGAATACATTGGGCCAATATGGACCTGATAACCATGTCCGCCGCTGGGGGAGGTGCCATCATAGCGAATTGCAACTGGCAAGAAATGGAACATGAGGTTGGGATAATCGACATCTTCGTTGCTGCGCACAAAGCCGCCTCCCTCGAAGTGATTCGTGGACGCTGGCCCTTTCTTGAACAGCAGCCATTGTAGTCCGACCCAGGGTTTGTTATACCATTTCAGGGCCGGGTACACCGATACTGGCTGTTGGCATGAATACTGAACGTAAACTTCCAGGTGATCTTGCAAGTTTTCCCCCACGCCGGGCAGATCATGAACTACGGGGATTCTCAATGCCTCTAACTCAGCAGCGTTGCCAATGCCAGAGAGCTGCAAAAGCTGGGGCGAGTTGATTGAACCACCACTTAAGATGACTTCACTAGCGTATACCTTCTGTGATTTGCCCTTTCGTGACATCTCGACTCCGATAGCCCGCTTACCTTCGAACAGAATTTTGGTCACAAAAGCACCTGTTTCAACCTGCAAATTGGGACGATCCATGACTGGATGCAAATAAGCGCGCGAGGCACTCAATCGTCGCCCCCCGTGTACATTACGATCGAAGGCATTAAAGCCTTCCTGGCGATAGCCGTTGACATCCTCGGTCAGAGGGTATCCCGCTTGTTGGACTGCCTCAAAGAAAGCTGAAAATAATGGATTGGTAGCTGGACCTCGCTCGAGAATCAGTGGACCTTCTGCCCCATGAAATTCGTCATCACGACAAGCTAAACAATTTTCCATGCGCTTGAAATATGGGAGACAATGAGCGAAATCCCAGTTCTCCATCCCGGGGTCGCCGGCCCATCTCTCATAATCCATGGGGTTGCCACGTTGGAAAATCATGCCGTTGATGCTGCTGGATCCCCCAAGTATTTTGCCGCGTCCCTGGTAAATGCGCCGATTATTCATGAAAGGCTCTGGTTCAGATTCGTAGCACCAGTCGTAGAACTTGCTTCCAATTGGGTACGTCAGCGCCGCTGGCATGTGAATGAAAATATCCCACCAGGAGTCCGGCCGTCCGGCTTCAAGGACTAATACCGAACGCTCACGATCAACAGACAAGCGGTTGGCTAAAACACAACCTGCAGACCCGCCTCCGACGATAATTGTGTCATAGTGTTTAGAATTATCCATTTCGACCACCTTTCTCTGAATGTACTTGATGATTATTTCGGGATTCCCAGTTCAAATGGATTGGCTTCATTCTGGCACCATTCATTCCAACCCCCATCATAGATGGCGATATTTTTTCTGCCCATCAAATGGGCGAAGAAGAACGCTTCGCTTGCCCGCCATCCTGTTCCGCAATAATAGAGCATCTTTTTGTTTGGGGCAATGTGAGCTTCCTCCCAAATCGATTCGATCTCATGATAGGAAAGCATAGTGTTATCTATATTCCGATAACCTGACATCTTGGTTGGGTGAGTCTTTGAGAATCCCCATAAGGCGCCTGCAATGCGTCCTTTGGGTTCGATGAAATCATAGCCACTGGTGGTGCCAATATATTCTTCCCAACTGCGCACACTGACAAGCGATCCTTGACCCCCTGCCAACATAGATTTGACTTCATCCATTCCCTGAATATATTCAGGATGAGCAGGAAACTGCCCACCAAAATCGCTCGCGGGAATGGGATTCCGCACACCTTCTTCGACTCTGAACCCTGCTTGGATCCAGACGTCAAAGCCACCATCGATTATGCGGACATCTTCGACACCGGCGTACATTAAAATACTAGCGGCACGCGCAGCAGCTGTTGTATCCCGACCGTATAACACAACCAGAGTGCTAGCCGTAATCCCACTGGCCAAAAGATATGCTAAGATTTCATCGTCCGAGCGCAAATTCCAGATGGGTGGGCTTTCAAGAGATTCCAAATTTAGGTGGAAAGCCCCTGGGATGTGCCCAATCTTATATTCTTGTAACCCTCCACAATTTACTTCGAAGAGCCGATACTCCCTCTTAGGGTTCCCGCGCTCATCACGACTCATCAGAGCATCAACCCAATCGGGATATACTAATTTTTCATAGCGAAACAAACGATCCATCGGCAATGTTCGATCAGCCGACCACGCCCGAATTCCGAGCGCATATGCAGAAACGTTTCGAAAGCCAAACTCCAAAAGCAATTCTGCCATCCTAGAATAGGCACTATCCTTATAGCCATAGACGATCGTCTTCTTCTCCTTATCAATGCCTTTTGATGATAACCGCGCGTGCAATTCTGCCTTTGAGAAGTGATCTACCCAAGAAGAGGGGAAGCTGATCGCGCCCCGAATATGGCCCCCGCGCGACTCCCCCTGAAGCGCCCAACCGTTAAAGGCCGCGGATGGACGTACATCGAGGATTGTGCATTTTTGGTTATTTTGCTGTGAGATAAGCTCACTGGTAGATGTATTGCCAATGACCATGTCAGATTAGAAAACCATTACCTGATCTGCGGATACAGTCCAATCACCCATCATGTCCATGGAGCCCTCTTTCACGCCTTCGACTAGCATCTCTGGCCCGATCCCGCGGGCTGTCATGCAAGTGCCTCAGGTAGCCACTTCGCCGCGTCGGGCTAGAGATGCTACCATGCGCTCGACGTTGTAGTAACCATCTGGGGTAGTCTGATTACCAAGCGCACACCCCACGCCATCACCGGTCATAAAAACCCGTACATTGGCTTCGGGGCGTTTGACCAGGTTGAATGCCAACCGCAAGGCGTTGTAGGGGTTTTCAGAGCCATAAGGCCCATTGTTGATAATAAAGAGGTACGATTTTTTTGGATTATCCATACTCATTCCTTTTCAAAATTATTATTGAGACTCTCGCCTCTCTAGGAATTGCCGGGGTGATCCCCCCTAAATATGGATAGTCCCACGGCGTTTCCCAGAGAGCCAGACTCTCAATATCAGGATTTACACAGTTTCGCGGAGTTGTTGCCTGGGAAATGGGGTGGGTGACCCCGTAGACTCTATCCCGGGCAAATATTAATGTTCCATACTCCTGTCTAAAGCGAAATCCACCGTGCCAGAAACGATTAGCGCTTTGACTGCGTTGATGAAAGGATACATAACAGTATCCACTTCGATGAAGGGGGCATGGGCCCGCACCAGCTCATAAACTGGCTGGGTGCCTTTTCCAAGATTGGCCTTTTGGCCTTGAGTTTTCCGACGGAAATCCACACCCTGGGCTGCGGCGACCAACTCGATGGCCAGGATATGTTCGACATTGTCCAGGATTGGACGAATTTTCAATGCAGCCGTATTACCCATGCTGACATGATCCTCGACGTTAGCAGAAGTGGGGATCGTATCCACGCTGGCGGGGTGTGAAAGCACTTTGTTCTCTGTTGCCAGGGCGGCGGCAGTATATTGCGTAATCATGAATCCCGAATTCAAGCCACCATTTTGGGTCAGGAACGCGGGCAGTATATTGGCATTGCTGGCTTCGTCGGTCAGGCGCATGATGCGTCTTTCGGCGATGTTGCCCAGCTCGGTGATGGCGATAGCCAGGTAATCCATGGCGATGGCAATCGGCTCACCATGGAAATTCCCACCAGAGAGCACCGTGATCTCGTCGGAGTCATCGATGAAGATCAGGGGGTTGTCGGTTACAGCGTTGAGTTCAAGCTCGATCACCCAGCGAGCATAAGAAATGGCATCTCGCACAGCACCATGAACTTGCGGGATGCAACGCAGGGTGTAAGCATCCTGAACGTTGGTGGGGTCGTGTTCGCGGGTAAATTGACTGCCTTCCAAGAGTTGGCGAAGATTCGCGGCACATTCTATCTGTCTTGGATGCGGCCTCAGGGCATGAATGCGTTCATCAAAGGCCAGAGTGGTGCCGTGCAGCGCTTCGAGACTCAAACATCCCGCCACGTCAGCGGTGCGGCTGAGGCGCTCAGCGCGGTCCACTGCCAACGCGCCCAGGGCACACATCACGGAGGTCCCATTGGTGAGCGCCAGGCCCTCCTTGGCTGCCAGTGTGACTGGTGCAAGTCCAGCACGGTGAAGTGCATCTCGTCCAGAAAGAATTTCACCCTGGTACTCGGCTTCACCTTCGCCAATCATGACCAGCGCCATGTGCGCTAAGGGGGCTAAATCTCCACTGGCCCCCAACGAGCCTTTTTCTGGGATGCAGGGATGGATGTTACGATTGAGCATCTCTAACAACAATTGCAACGTTGTCACACGAATACCGGAGTGGCCATGGGCTAGCGTGTTGGCGCGGATGAGCATGATGGCACGGGTTGTCGGAAGGTCGAATATGTCTCCCGCGCCGACGGCATGGCTGACGATGATATTGCGTTGTAGGGTTTCCACCTGGTCCGGCGAGATGATGCGGTCTTTGAAAGCGCCAAAACCGGTGGTGATGCCGTACGCGATCTCACCCCGCGATAGCAGTTCTCCCACCGCCCAGGCCGCGCGCTCGACGTTTTCAATCGAAGCGGGTGTCAACTTCAAAGGGGCGTATTCGTAAGCAACTCGAATTACCTGGTCAATCGTCAATGAGTTGCCGTCAAGGTAGATCGGTTCAGACATATCTATTGGCTTCTCCTTATGAAGGAAACCCAAAGGGATTACGACTCGTTGTCATTACGAGCCGCTAACTGACGATTTCATCTAATTTGCTCAGGATATCGGCAGACAGCGGTTCGGGCGTGTGTGTTTCGAGGATGTGGAGCGCTTTATCCTGGGCGCGCTGGCGCAGAGTTTTCTCACCATCAGCCTGCCAGTCATCATAAATGCGGCGATCGAATAGTTTGGGATACCAGTCCTCTTTATAGTACTTGAGTGTATGGTCGCTGCTGAGATAATCTCCATCCGGGCCGATCTCGTGGATCAGATCGAGAGCCAGGGTATCGTCGTTGATTTCCATGCCGCGCATGAAGTGTTTGGTGTAGGCGATCAGTTCATCCCCGATCACAATCTGTTCGATGGAATTGCACATGCCACCTTCGAGGTAGCCAACATCATGGGCCATTTGAGCGCCGGCTAGCGTTTCGAGAATGATCGAAAAGGCTGCTTCGGCGGCTGCCTGTCCATCAGGAATTTTGGAGTCGCTGCAGCCGGTCAGACCGAAGATCGGCAAGTCATAGCGATGGGCAAGTTCCACTAACATGACGCGGTTGGTAGGATCAGAATACACATCGACCATGCTGCTCATATCCATCATGTCATTGACGCCGCCGGTCAGGATGACAGGTGCACCTTCGCGCTTGAGCTGCGCCAGCACCAATCCAGCCAATTCGCCCGCATTGGCCAGGGCGATTGCGCCGGCTGCTGTGATCGGCCCGGTGGCGCCGCGCAAAACAACTGGGGTGTATGTGGTGGGTAAACCCTTTCCAGCCAGGAAGAGCAGTTTTTGTAAGGCTTCTTGATTGTGACGCATGGCATGGGCAACGTTGATATAACAGGCGCAAAGGGGATTCCTGCGTAGCTGTTCTTCCCCACCGGCTACCACTTCAGCCATTTTGATCACATCAACACACCCCTCGAATTCCGTTGTGACGAACAAGATCGGTTTGGTGCTGTTCATCAGCATGGCGCGCATCTGGTGGCGATCGGCGGTCTCCTGTGGCAAGTCCGAGGCAATACAGAAGGACATCAGGAAGTCGATATTGGGGAGCGCATCGCATACGGTCACGGCGTCTACGATATCTTGTAAGGTGCCGGGACGACGTTCGCCGTTTCGTACATCGATCACATTGGGGCAATCAGAACCCGGTCCAAAGAAGACGTTATTGCGTTCCATGGGCATCACTCGGTTACCATGCCTGTCGCAGAGCACGGCTCGCTTTGGCGCTACCGATAGCGCCCACTCCACCAATCCAGGCGGGATATGCACCAGGTTGCCATCTTCAATTTGGACTCCCTTCTTTTTGAGAAGGTCCAAGGCTTCTGGCTCGAACAGGCGCACGCCAGTTCGGTCCAATATTTCCAGGCTGGCATGATGCAGGCGCTCTACCTGGTCGTCGGAGAGCTTGCGAAAGTGCGGTGTTTCAAAGGTAGAATAATTGCTTTGAAGATTCATACGAGTATCCTTGTCGTTGGTAGTTTTTTTTCGTTTCTATTCCTGGTCAAGATTTATTTGGCATGGGGATTTTAATTTCTTGCTCTCGGGCAAATTTTATCGCCTCTGGGTAACCTGCATCTACATGGCGGATCACGCCCATGCCCGGATCATAGGTCAGCACCCTTTTCAATCGCCTGGCTGCCGCTTCGGTTCCATCTGCTACGATGACTTGACCGGCGTGCAGACTGTACCCGATGCCCACACCGCCACCATGGTGGTAGCTAACCCAAGTTGCGCCTCCAATGCTATTTATGGCGAAATTGAGCAGGGGCCAATCGGCGATGGCATCCGAGCCATCCAGCATTGCCTCGGTCTCCCGGTTTGGGCTGGCAACGGAGCCGCAATCTAGATGATCGCGACCAATTACAATCGGCGCGCTGACGCGTCCACTGGCAACCGCTTCGTTGAGCGCTAAGCCAGCTTTATCTCGTTCTCCATATCCCAACCAGCAAATTCGGCTGGGGAGCCCTTGAAAAGCGACATCTTTTTGTGCCATCTTGAGCCAGCGGATGAGATACTCCTTTTCGGGGAAGAGATCCATGATGATCTGGTCGGTTTCATAAATATCCTGTGGATCACCGGAGAGCGCTACCCACCTAAACGGACCTTGGCCCTCACAAAATAAGGGTCGAATGTATGCTGGGACGAAACCAGGATAGGCCCATTCACCATTCTCAGCCTTGACTTCATTGTATCCCGCATTGAATGCCATTTGGCGCAAGTTGTTGCCATAATCGAATACAATGGCGCCCTTCTGCTGCATTTCTACCATGGCCTGACAATGTTTTGCCATAGCATGCATTGCAAGTTGTTGGTATTCATGGGGGTCAGAGATACGCAGTTTTTCGGCTGCTTCCACCGTCATCCCATTGGGAATGTACATGAGCGGGTCGTGGGCGCAAGTCTGATCGGTGACCATATCTGGCACGAAGCCACGCCTCACCAGTTCAGGAAAAATTTCAGCAGCATTACCAATCAGACCGACGCTAAGCGGACGCTCTTCCTTTACCGCGGCATCAACCACGCGTAGCGCATCATCGAGGGAGTTGGCCACTGAATCGAGATAGCGGTGTTCAAGACGCCGATTTGCGCGCCAAGGATCGATTTCGACCACCAGGGCTACACCTTTGTTCATGGTGACCGCCAGCGGTTGCGCGCCGCCCATTTCTCCCAAGCCAGCGGTGAGCACTACCTTCCCGCTGAGACTGGCATTGGGGCCATAATGCTTGCGGGCGGCTGCGGCCAGGGTTTCATACGTTCCTTGCAGGATGCCTTGAGTTCCGATGTATATCCAGCTACCGGCCGTCATCTGGCCGTACATGAGCAAGCCTTGTGCCTCCCAACGGTCGAAATTCTCCTGAGTGGCCCAGGCGGGCACAATATTGGTATTGGCGATGATCACTCGGGGAGCGTCTTCGTGTGATTGGAAGATGCCGACTGGTTTTCCGCTTTGAACGAGCAAGGTCTCATCCGGTTCCAGGTTGCGAAGCGATTCTAAAATGGCATCGAAGCATTCCCAATTGCGGGCAGCTCGCCCGCGACCCCCATCGACGATCAACTCATTGGGAGTGCTGGCCACCTCAGGGTCCAGGTTATTCTGAATCATACGGTAAGGAGCCTCGATCAGCCAATTTTTGCAGGTTAGTTGAGTGCCGCGCGGTGATTTTATTGTTCTCGTTGTCATAATACCACTCTGTTAAGATTTATCCTCAATCGACGGTTAGTTGATAGGAGTTCTCCGCCAAGATAGAATCATCAAACCAGATCTCAGTTTTTACTGTGAATTTGCCTGCCTGCTTAAAAGAATAATCCAGTTGACCAATTCGTGCCAGCGAATTTGGCTCTGCATCGATGGCAAGCTCGCCATTGGCGACGATTTCTTTTCCATTCTGAGCCAGCGCTTTCCACTTTACCACTAAATTTTGATAAGCATGGGGGTAATCATTTACAACCCACATTGTGGGGGCGTTATCCTGACCGGCAAAGCATTCGTCGGCAATATCCAACAAAATTTGTAAGGGAGCCATGGACTGCCTCAGAGCATGGAAACCGGGCTTTCGTTGGCGTTCATAATCAACGACAGACCATGTGATTGCTGGCCAGCAGTCGTTGAAGCAGAAATAGTGAGCGCCGTTGGTGGGTCCAAATTTTAGGCGGCGGTAATATTCTGTGTGATATTGAATGAAGCGCGCCTGATAGGCTTGCGAATCGGTGATCATTTGATCCAGGCTATCCGATGGGGGAATGTAATCATACTGCATTTCCGGCTGAAAGCAACGCTGGGCGTAATAAGGCCAAGCCGGAGGGAAGAGCGCATCCTCTGGAATGAATTTCCTAAGCATGTCCTCATCAGGGAGAGCCTGAGCGCCATATTCAGTGATCAACTGCAAATCATTCAAGGGTACATTCTTCAGCAATGGCAGATCGCCCCAATACCAGCCAAAATATTGGTGGGTATCCACGCGCCAATCGTATTTTGCCTGAAATTCGTCAAGGCGTTTTCGGTGCCATTTATAATCATCAAGGGGGTGCATTTCGCGTCCATGACGGTCAATCATGGAGTTGGCCTGATGCGCTATCCGGCTGGGATCCAATCTTCGAGCCGTCTGCATTAATGAAGCGCCCAATTTTTCAAAATTGGCCACACTGGGTTGGCTGCCAAAATTCCAGATACCAATGCTAGGGTGGTGACCGAATTGATCGATTAATTCCTCCAGTTGTATGTTGGCCCGGCGTACCAGATCGCTCTGGTTGCTCATCGTTAACCACATGGGGAAATCCTGGTATACCAGAATACCCTGGCGGTTACACTGTTCATAAAATTCCTGTTTTTCGACCACGGCGAAGGGGTGCACTGTGTTGAGATTGGCTTCACGCAGGAGCTCAACATCTTGGCGATAGCGGTCAACGGTCATTGAGGATAGATACTGGTCGGAAAGGTAATTGGCTCCGCGCTGAAAGAAGCGTATGCCGTTCAAGTACGTTTCCCAACCACTCGTCCTTTTAATCTGTCGAAAACCAAACGTTTTTTCAACTACATCAGAGGCTTTGCCATCGATCTCGAGAGCGACATCAACCGTATAAAGGTTTGGCTCACCTATATCCCAGGTGTACCACAATTCAGCTTCATCTAGCTCGATCTGCAGTGGCCAAGTCTGTTCGGTTGGTAGCGCAAGTACTGATAGTCTGGTTTCAGCGATAATTGTGGGTTCATCGAGTTTGCGCAAACGCACATTGAGTGTAGCATTACTAGCAGGCTGAGAATGAAGGAAGCCAGCTAGAGTCACGTTCATGTAGAGGGTGGCGGGGGCTGTTTTCGCAGGTGAATCACTCTCAGAAAGGCTGTGGATGAGGGGTGTAAGTTGCAAATTTCGAATTGCGCCGGGACCGGTAAGCCTGATCGTAACATCATTCCAAATGCCTCCTGGGTTGACCAGAGGGTTGTTTACATCCCAGCGTTGCAAGGCTCCTTTGAGCATGCCTTTGAGCTGACCTGGTTGGGCTTCTTTGGCATTAATATCATTGGGTGCATCCACCCGAACTACCAGCAGGTTGTCAGAGGCGAAATAGGGGGTCACCTCGAATTTGAATGCCGAAAAATAACCCTCATGGCTGCCCAGGAAGCGCTCATTCAGCCATATATCAGCGAAATAATCGACCCCATTGAATTGCAGCCAAACACGAGCATCACTATCATGTTCAGATGGGGCGGGGAAAGTCGTGCGATACCAGGCCGCGCCATTATATGCATGGCCGCTTTCTTGCCAACACGAAGGCACGCGTATCGAGGTCCATTGGCTCTCATCTTGGGTCCTGTTCATCCAACGAGCATCATATTGCCAAGGAATATCGAGCTGTTCGGGATAGTGCTCGCCCATGCGCTCTGGATCCTTACGAAAGTGCCAGTTACCACCGAGATCGATCTTGTTATTTTGAGCCATATCAGCATCTCCTCGAAAAATTCATGAGCAGGAATTGATATTGTTATCTGAAGAATATGTAACCGATTACAACAACTTGGCGAGTATTTCGGATTAATAAAAGACCTATTTTTTAGCAAATCGAGCACATAATGGCCAAATTTGCGTCTATTTTGCTTGAAATACGGTAATCATGCCCGAGTTATTGGTCTATACTTGACGAGTAAATTGTAATCGATTACAATTTTTTTGTGAACACCAAAGTTCGGATTACTTTTATGTTCAATTAAATCACATGTCTGTTGCACAGCGTTTAATTATCGATACGGATCCCGGGGTTGATGATGCTCATGCGATCATGATGGCCTGGGCGGATCCGCGTGTCCATATTGAAGCTGTTACCACCGTGGCGGGCAATGTCTCTGTGGAGCAGGGTAGCGCTAACGCGTTGCGCATCCTCGATTTATTAGGAAGTCCTGTCCCCGTGTATCAAGGAGCCAGTGACGCCATCGTCGTCCCAACTACTCAAAGAGCGACTTCGCACGGTTTGGATGGACTGGGAGATGTTGGCTTGCCTCGTTCTTCTCGATCTCTTGAGGACGAACCGGCATCTCGCGCGCTCGTCCGGCTGGCAAATACATCTCCTGGTGAGCTGACGTTGGTAGCCCTGGGCCCATTGACCAACCTGGCATTGGCTCTCAGACTGGATCCCGACTTACCAGCTAAGTTCAAGCGACTGGTAGTTATGGGGGGCGCAGTTCATGGTCAGGGGAACACACAGAATCCTCCAGTTGAATTCAACACCTTTGTCGACCCAGAGGCTGCTTACATTGTTTTCAGCCAATGGGGCTCCTTTACCCTGGTGCCTTGGGAAACGGCAATGCACCATGGGCTCGATAGTGAAGACGTTCAAAAAATAACATTATCTGGTACACCCGAGGCTGATTTTTTCCGTAAGTCAATTTCTAAGCGTTTTATTGAGCAAATTCCTGGCCGTTCTGCTGTTTTCGAGCCAGATGCGATCGCGATTGCAGTGGCAATTGATCCTGACATCGTGTTGGAAAAAGCCAATAAATTCATCGATGTCGAATTGACAGGGAGGTTGACGCGCGGACAAACGGTAGTCGATTGGTTCAGTTTGCGCGATTATTCCCACCGATCTAACAAGATCGAGATTATTCTTCAGGTCGATCATGATGCATTCTTGCGAATGCTCGCGATGGGTTGCAGGAGAAAACCTTGAAAACCAATCTTCTCTCAATGAGAAATGCGTCTTCCCTCTGACCGTGTCGATAAGGAGGTCGATCACTACAAATAGTTACTAACCGCCGATCCAGAACCAATTTAATTAATACTCTACCAAAGCTCGTAAAAAGGACTAGTAAAATGAATAAAAAAAGGCTTCACCCTATCGTTCCAGAAATGCAGTCCAAACTAGAGAAAGGCCGTATCACTCGCCGAGAATTCCTGCGAGTTTCCTCGCTCTTGGGTGTTTCTGCTGCGACGGCCAATTTTATGGCTTCCAAGGCCCTCGATGAACCTTTGGTCGCGGCTGCGAAAACCCTATCCGCAGCTGATATCAAACGTGGTGGAACGTATCGTATTGCCACACGCGTACCTCGTGTAGATGATCCTTCCCGCTTTGCATGGGTAGAAGGCGCCAATATCTTACGCAATGTCTGTGAATATCTTACCTATATCGATCCTCAAAGCATCACTCATCCCTGGTTGCTCGAGAGCTGGTCTGCAAATGATGATGTCGACGAGTGGACACTGAACGTGCGCCAAGGTATCCAGTTTAACGATGGCAGCCCCTTCGATGCCAATGATGTCATCTTCAATCTGAAGCGCTGGTTGGATGAGGAAGTTGGTTCGTCCATGATGGGTGTGTTGGGTTCATACCTGTCAGCCGATAATATCGAGTTAGTCGATGATTTCACCATCAAACTGTATTTCGATGAGCCCAATATCGGCTTCCCCGAGCACGTCTACGATTACTCGGCCCAGATTGTTTCGCGCAATTTCGAAGGCGATATCCTCGAAGCCCCTGTTGGAACCGGCCCATTCCTGTTGGAATCCTATCAAGAAACCGAACGAGCAGTGCTCAAGCGTAACCCCAACTACTGGCGCATGGGCGCTGATGGTGAAGCCCTGCCCTATCTTGATGAGTTGATCTATTTCGATCTGGGTGAAGACCAGTCAGCCTGGTTGGCCGCTTTGGAAGCTGATCAGGTTGATCGAGTATTCAACCCGCTTCCCGAACAACTGGAAGCTTTCCGCCGCATGGACCATGTCAAGATCATCTCCGGTCCTACCGCTGCCACCTATGTGGTGCGCATGCGCAGCGACCAGGCTCCATTTGACAACAATCTGGTCCGACAGGCACTCAAGAAATGCCAGGATCGCGAGAAGATCCTCGAATTGGCCCACTACGGAGAAGGTGCTCTCTCGACCGATGCGCACGTCTCACCGGCACACCCTGCCTATGCAGAGAAGCCCATACCAGAATACGACCCTGAAGGCTCTAAAGCGCTATTGGCCGAAGCCGGCTATCCCGATGGGTTGGATGTTACCATCACCGCCATGAGCAACACTCCTGAGGGCATCATCGCGACCACCTTGGCGGAGACCGCGGCTGCGGGTGGCTTCAATATGATCGTAGACCTGGTCCCCGCGAGCCAATACTGGGAGAATTGGACCGAACTCACCCTCGGTGTAACCGTTTGGGGTCACCGCCCCTTGGACACCCAGGCGCTGCGATTGGCGTACACCATGGATGCTGATGGCAACCCAGTGGCCTGGAACGAGTCTAAATGGGTCGACCAGGAATTCGATGACCTCTTGGCTCAGGCTGAAAAGACCTTGGATGTGGAAGCACGCCGAGAGATCATGTCGAAGCTGATGGACATTCAAATCGAACGCGGTTCTGTCGGTATTTCGTTCTGGCGCAACGCCTGGATCGTGACCAATAAGAAATTCCAGGACGTGCCTTTCGAACCCAATACGTTCAACAATTTCGCTGCTATCTGGTATGATCCGGATGCCGAATAACGCATAAATGATGTCAAAGGGGAAGCAATCGAATGCGCTTCCCCTTTGCACTTTAAACCTCGATGATCCAATTCTTCCTCAGGCGCTTTTTCAATTTGATCGTAACCATGTTCATTGCCTCCATGGTTATTTTCTCTGTAATCGAACTCACCCCCATCGACCTAGCCAACAAGGTTCTTGGTCAGTTTGCCACACCAGAACAGAAGGAAAGCTGGCGGGAACGTAATGGCCTCAACCTGCCACCCGTTACTCGCTACCTGGATTGGTTGGTGGGCAACGACTGGCGATTGAGCAAATTGTGGGACCCTGAGGTAATTACTGGTTTAGAAGGGGTAATAAACTCTCGCACAGAGGAAATCGAATGGTGGGCGCGTGGGCGGGATGGCGATCTGTATCAGTGGAAAATGGTCAATGGCCAATTGATCGAAGTGCGCCGAGGCCAGGCAGATGATTGCCAGGAAGAGCCTTGTTGGCTTGATAAAGCCGAAAAAAATCCAGCGGACGATTCGATCTGGCGTGAAGATGATGCGGGCCATCAGATCTTTTGGGGAGTTGATACGGAAAATCGGGCTGTCAAGTGGCAGAAAGATTTTGAAGTCGAAGCGCAGGGCCCTACCTCAGCAGGTCGGGCCAAAGTTGTCGAAACCGGTGGCGTGAGCTATCGTCCCATCCAGCGTGGTCTGCTGCGAGGTGATCCAGGGGTCTCTTTCCTGACTGGCAGACCCGTGTCCAAAATCCTACCAACACGTATCGGAAATTCCCTTATCCTGGCCGGAATCGCCTTCGTTTTGATCATGCCGCTTGCGTTGCTAATGGGAGTGTTTGCTGGCCTCAATGAAGGGAAAGGTTTGGATCGGTTTATTTCGCTGACCAGCCTGGCTGCCACTGCGACACCAGAGTTCACGATTGGTGCCTTGCTAATCTACTTTCTTGTGATCCGCTTCGATACCGGATTCCCCGGCGCTGTGACTTTGATGCCCGGGGAAGGTCTGCTCGACCACCCTGAGATGTTGATCTTGCCGGTGTTGACCCTGACCATGGTGGAATTGGGATACGTGATCCGGATGACGCGCACCAGCGTGGTCGAGGTCATGAATGCGCAGTATATCCGAACGGCATACCTGAAAGGCATTTCTAGGAAACGCATTATCTTTCGTCATTTATTGCGCAATGCGCTGATCGCACCCATCACGGTAATTATGCTACATGTCAATTGGCTCGTTGGGGGCATTGTGGTTGTCGAAGCTCTGTTCGGTTTTCCTGGTGTAGGGTCGTATCTTTTGAGCGCGGCCATGTTTGGCGATGTATTCGCCATCGAAGCGGGGGCGATGTTTATGGTGATTTTGGCCGTATCCACGCAGATGGTTGCCGATATCGCTTACACTCTGCTCAACCCACGCATTCGTTATTCCTGAGGAGCCTGATCGTGATGACATCTGCTCAAGAACAAGACTCCCCTAAAAGCGCCGAGCAACCCAAAGGGATTCGCAGCCTAGTAAATTTGATCACGGATTCGCCAATTGCCCTGGTTGGTTTCAGCATCACTCTGACTTGGGTGTTGATTGCCATTTTTGCGCCCCTGCTTGCTCCCTATGATCCTATTACGAGCAATGAGGATATTATGAACCAGGCGCCAACCTCAGAGCATTGGATGGGCACCGATATTTATGGGCGCGATGTGCTCTCACGCGTGATTTACGGCAGCCGCCCGGTGTTGATCCTGGCTCCTATCGCCGTACTGGTCTCCATGGCCATCGGCATTATGCTGGGACTGCCAGCAGCTTATTTTGGCGGTGCGGTTGATGAGATCATTATGCGGCTGGTGGATGCCATTATGGCGTTTCCTGTCATTCTCGTATACCTGATCATTATTGCCTTGCTAGGACCTTCGCCTCTCAATATCATTTTGGCCGTGACCATTGCCGGTGCGCCGGGGATCGCCCGCCTGGTTCGCAGTTTAGCCCTGGATATTTGCACCCGTGAATACGTGGCCGCGGCACGCGTGCGTGGTGAAAGCGCCTGGTACATCATGTTCGTTGAAGTGCTACCTAACACACGCGGACCTCTGATCATCGACGGTATGCTGCGTGTTGGGTACGCCATCTTTGCCATTGGAACCCTGGGATTTTTGGGGCTGGGCTTGCGACCGCCCACGCCTGATTGGGGAAGTATGGTCAACGAAGCACGCAAGGTGGCTGCATTCAATCCCGCCGCTATGATCTGGCCGTCCCTGGCGATCGCCTCCCTGGTGATTGGACTGAACCTGCTGGCAGATGGCCTGCGGGAAGCCTCCATGCGTTATCAACAATAGCCTAAGAATTTATGACCGAAGCCACACAAATCCCTACATTAGAAGTTGAAAATCTTGCCATCCGCTACAAGACACGCGCCGGATTTACTCAGGCTGTGCGCGATGTCAGTTTCGTCATCCAACCTGGAGAAACCTTTGGGTTGGTGGGCGAATCGGGATGTGGCAAGAGCACCGTGGCATTCGGCATCGTCAACTTTTTGGGGCGAAACGGCCAGGTGAACCGGGGGGATGTACGCTTTCAGGGGCGCAGCCTGCTCAATCGTACTGAGGAAGAACTCAAGCAGTTACGCGGCAATGCAATCTCGATGGTTTATCAAGACCCTATGCAGTCGCTCAACCCATCCATGAAAATTGGCGAGCAGCTAAGCGAGGTGCTGATCGACCACCAGGGCTTGCGCTCTGGAGAGGCGCGCCAGCGCTGCCTGGAGATGTTGGCCCGCGTCTATATGCCTGACCCTGAATTGGTCATAGATCGCTACCCCCACCAAATTTCTGGGGGACAGCAGCAACGCGTTGTGATTGCCATGGCGCTCTTGAATCGCCCTGCGCTGCTGATACTGGATGAACCCACCACAGCTCTGGATGTAACCGTCGAGGCCGCGGTCATCGACTTGATCAGCGAGCTGCGCCGGGATTTCGAGATGAGCATCCTATTCATCACCCATAATTTGGGGATTATGGCCAGGCTGGCGGATCAACTGGGTGTGATGTATGCTGGAGAGTTGGTCGAAAGCAGTGCCTGCGGGCAGATTTTCAAGAACCCTCAACACCCTTACACCCAGGGCTTGTTGCGCTGTCTGCCGAAAATGGATCGCTCCAAAACCCAGACATTGTATTCCATTCCGGGCCGGGTGCCCTCTCCAGCGGAAATGCCACCTGGTTGTGCCTTTGAACCTCGCTGCCCCCATGCCAGGCCAGAGTGCCAGATTGAGCGACCCATTTTCCGGCTTCTTGATGCAGATCATTTTGCGCGCTGCTTGTTCTCTGAGCAGATCACTGCTCAAGAAGGCGCTAAGATTGAATCCATTCCGGCTTTCGCCGATTCTTTCGAGATATCCTCAGATGACGTGTTACAAATCGAGAACCTAAAAACCTATTACGAACACAAACGATTCTCGCCGCTGGCATTATTGGGATTGGGCAAAAAGACGTATGTTCGGGCGGTCGATGAGGTCAGTCTTTCCCTATCGGGCGGCACCACGTTAGGCATTGTCGGCGAATCAGGTTGTGGGAAATCCACGCTGGCTAAAACCATTATTGGCCTCGAACAACCCATCGACGGAGACTTACGATTCCTGGATGTGGAAATCGATATCCCGGTGCACAAGCGCAGCCTGGAGATCATCCAGCAGCTACAGATCGTTTTCCAGAATCCTGATAGCGTGCTCAACCCCTCCTATACGATCGGCCATCAAATTTCCCGCCCCATCCGCCGCTTCAAGGTTGTTCCACCGAATGAAGTGCGCGCAGAGGTGATGCGTTTATTGAAGGCTGTAGGTTTAGGAGAACATTACTATGAACGCCTGCCCCGCCAACTGAGTGGGGGAGAGAAGCAGCGTGTTGGGATTGCGCGTGCCCTAGCAGGTCGTCCTGAGCTTGTCATTTGCGATGAGCCCGTCTCGGCTCTGGATGTTTCGGTGCAATCGGCCATCCTCAATTTGTTGACGGATATCCAGCGCGAGTTGCACACCACCCTGATCTTTATCGCTCACGATTTGAGCGTCGTGCGCTACCTCTCCGACCTGGTAGGTGTCATGTACCTGGGCAAGATTGTCGAATTTGGCACCGTAGAGCAAGTTTACTCGTCCCCGTATCATCCCTACACCCAGGCCTTGCTGTCTGCTGTTCCCATTCCAGACCCTGATATTGAGCAAGATCAGATCCGCTTGACTGGAGAAGTGCCCAGCGCTTTGAATCCTCCGAGTGGATGTCGATTCCATGGCAATTGTCATTTGCGGGTGCAAATGATGGGTGAGCGAGCTGAATTATGCGCTCAGGAAGAACCACCCTGGCGTGAGCCAGAGGAAGGCCATCGGATTGCCTGCCATATCCCCCTAGAACAACTAGAAAAGATTGGACTTGAAATGTTGAGTCGGTAATATAGAGTGGAGATAACCTATGTCGAATTATCAAATACCACAAATTGCCCCCCCCGATACATACGCTTCAGATGAAATCGCCTTAATTGCCAGTGGCGATTTACGGGAAAGTGCAAATCAAATTTGCTGGCCTGCTCAGAAAGAAATGGAGGCAAAGCTAAAAGAGGCCTTTGCTTCAGCAGGGTATCGCCTTCGCCGCGCCCATCCCTATGATGCCAAACGGGGTCACGGCTTTATAAGTACACAGCGGATGGGGATGGACATCTTTGAACGACTTCCACAAGATGTCCCTATCGTGGTAGCCGAGGCTGTCTGGCAGTACAGTCACCATGTTTTGGCTGGGCTGCGTGATCATAAAGGCCCTATCCTGACGGTTGCTAATTGGTCTGGGCAGTGGCCTGGACTCGTAGGATTGCTCAATTTGAATGGTTGTTTAACAAAAGCCGGGGTGAAATATAGTACGATTTGGAGCGAGGATTTTGATGATGAATTTTTCCTGAATGGCATCCAGCAATGGTTGACGGAGGGAGAGATCAGTCATGATAGCAGCCACGTCCGTAACCTTGTACCAACTTCCCTTCCTGAAGATGAATTCGCGCTTGGCGAAGCCCTAGCTACCCAACTCAAACATGAGAAAGCAGTGTTGGGAGTATTCGATGAAGGCTGCATGGGAATGTATAACGCCATCATCGACGATGAGATGCTCAACCCATTGGGTATGTATAAAGAACGCCTGAGTCAATCGGCATTGGTCGCGGCAATGAAACGAGTTTCCGACGATGAGGCCTTGGGTGTACGTCAGTGGCTTGATGATCACGGGATGGAATTCGTGACCGGCACGAACCCAGAAACGGATTTGACAGATGATCAAATTCTCGATCAATGCAAAATGTATGTTGCCGCGTTGCGCATCGCAGATTATTTTGGCTGCGCTGCGATTGGTATCCAATACCAACAAGGGCTCAAAGACATGGTTCCCGCATCTGATCTGGTTGAAGGTTTGTTGAATAATGTCCAACGCCCTCCAGCGTACCATGCTGAGCAGGGCTATGAACTATTTGCAGGCCTAGCATTGCCACATTTCAACGAAGTGGACGAAGGTGCAGCAGTAGATGCCTTGGTAACTAACCGTATATGGGCAGCCATGGGATTCGATCCAGCAACTACCCTCCACGATGTGCGTTGGGGTGAATGGTACACCGATGAAACTATCGACGATTTTGTATGGGTTTTCGAAATCTCAGGCTCGGCGCCGCCATCACATTTCATCGGAGGATATTCAGGTGCTTCTTCGGAGCGCCAACCGCCAATGTATTTTCCGCTGGGAGGCGGTTCCCTTAAGGGAATCAGCAAACCAGGCGAAATCGTATGGAGTCGGGTGTTTGTGATGGATGGTGAGTTGCATGTCGATATAGGTAGGGCAACGGTTGTAGCGCTTCCCGAAGAAGAGACGCATCGTCGCTGGCAGGCAACAACGCCTCAATGGCCGATTATGCATGCTGTTTTGCACGGAATCACCCGTGATCAATTCATGGCCAGACACAAAGCCAACCACATCCAGGTGGCATATGTCCCGGATGTTCATTCCGCCGATAAAGCGGTTGCAGTCAAAGCGGCGATGTTTTATACATTGGGTGTCAATGTCCATTTGTGTGGAGACGTAATGTAATGTTTTCTGGGAATAGGGGATGGGGACTTCGCCCCTATCCCCTATTCCCAGAATTTTCCGTAGAAGATTACGTAAGTTCTACAAGTATCAAAAATAATAATTTTGGAGAAAGAAAATGAGTAAAGTTTTGTCTGAACTATCAACGGCCGTTATCGAAGGAAATCTAGAATACATTGTCGATCTGACCCAAGAAGCTCTTAGCGATGGGATCACCGCCAAACAAATCCTTGATGAAGGCCTGATGCTTGGCATGGAGCATGTGGGAGTTGAATTCAAAGCTGGCAATATGTTCGTCCCAGAGGTGCTGCGTTCAGCTCGCGCCATGCAGGCTGCGATGAGTCTTATCAAGCCGCGCTTGGCAGAAACTGGTGTCAACTTGGCTGGCAAAGTGCTTTTGGGCACAGTCAAAGGGGATTTACACGATATCGGCAAAAATTTGGTAGCCATGATGTGCGAAGGAGCTGGGTTTGAAGTCAAAGACATTGGCAAAGATATCGAGCCATCTACTTTTGTTGAAGCCGTCAAAGAGTTTGAGCCGGATATTCTTGGAATGTCTGCTCTTCTGACCACAACGATGCGTGCGATGGAGCAAACGGTTCAAGCATTAGAAGAAGCTGGTGTGCGAGATAGAGTAAAAATAATGATTGGTGGCGCACCCGTCACTCAATCCTTTGCTGATCAGATCGGTGCGGATGGATACGCATCGAACGCTGCATCTGCTGCAGATTTGGCCAAGAGTTTCGTTTCTTAAGGGACAAAGAGCGCGCACCCCCTTCGAGTCTACCTGAATTAAATCAAGCTATACAGAAAGTCCGGAAGGGTTGTTTACCCCTCCGGATTTTTTGTTTTTGTTGTTACCACACCTCTACCTCTGGATAGTCCCACGGCGTTTCACAGAGACCCCCCTTTCGACAAGAACAATTTAAGGAATTTGGGAGTAAAATATACTGCTGCGCTAACTTAGGTACCCTAAATATTATGGAGCTTGGTATGGAATATGAACTGGTAATTAAGAATGGCGAAGTTGTAACCGCACAAACCTCCTACAAAGCCGATGTAGCGGTGCAAGCAGGAAAGATTGTGGCCATAGGAGATCGCCTGAGGGGTGACAGGGAAATCGATGCCATTGGAAAATATGTCATTCCAGGTGCTGTCGATATCCACGTGCATATGCAATTGGAACTGCCGGGAAACCTTGTTTCCAGTGATACCTTCTATTCGGGTACTCGCGCGGCTGCTTTTGGTGGTACCACAGCCATTGTGGATTTTGTTGATCCCAAACCCGATGAGCCATTGCTCGATGCCCTGGCAGCGCGGCGAAAACTTGCCGATCCTGAAGTGGTGATCGATTATGGGTTGCATATGACTCTCGGCCCAGCGGAAATTGCGAAATTGGATCAAGTCGAAGGTGCATATTTGGCCGGTTGCAGCACGTTTAAACTGTACATGGCCTATGGCTATCGGTTAGACGATGGAAAATTATTGCGTGCCATTGAGGCTGTGGGCAATGCTGGAGGATTGTCTGTCGTCCATGCTGAAAATTGGGACGTTATTACAACATTGATTGAAGAGAACGTCGCCGGTGGCAATACGGGGCCCCAGTGGCACCCCAGAAGCCGGCCTGCAATTCTGGAGGGAGAGGCAACTGGAAGGGTGATCGATATTGCAACCTATTTGGGTGTGCCCATACATATCTTTCATGTCTCCTGCGAAGATTCCATGCAGCAGATTAAGCTGGCCCGTCAAAACGGATTGCCTGTCACTGGCGAAACCTGTCCCCAATACCTGTTACTAAATACGGATGCGTTTGAAGAACCAGGAGTGCGAGGGGCTTTGCCCATTTGTTCGCCCCCTCTCAGATCGCAAAAACATCAGGATGCTTTGTGGCAGGCTCTGGCAAATGATGACCTGCAAATGGTAACCACAGACCATTGCCCATTTACGCTTGCACAGAAGGAGAAGGGCTGGAAAAAGGATTTTAGCCAGATTCCTGGCGGCGTTCCATCAATCGAAATGCGCTTGGCGGCCATTTATTCCTCAGGGGTTGCTAGCGGGCAACTGTCGCCAAATCGCTGGGTGGAAATCTGTTGTACAACACCAGCTCGCATGGCAGGCTTTTCGCGCAAAGGGGATATCGCGATTGGATTTGATGCCGATTTGGTTGTCTTTGACCCACAAAAACGAGTCACGCTATCGGAAGAATTCTTGCACGAGCAGGTCGATTGGACGCCCTATGAGGGAATAACCCTTCAGGGATGGCCCGAAGTGACCATCAGCCGTGGCAAAATTCTGGTTGAAGATGGTGAATTTATGGGCGAAGCCGGATGGGGCAGATTCGTCAACCGAACTCATTGAGACGATTGTGTACCCCGAATTCTTTACACCACAATAATCACCTCCTGAGCGCGTAATAGACCAAATTCAATTTATGGTGATATTATATCAAGGTGAGTCTCTGTGAATTCCTGATGTGAACTCCAGGTTTTGGAACCCCCATAATCTGCCAGACTCCAGGGCGATTCCTAGCGCCTTATCAAGTTTAATCTAATAATCTGAATTTAAAATGGGATAGCAATCATCAAAATCAGGGCCAATACCATCATCAACATGTTTTTGGAGATCCCGTGACGCCCGCCCTATACCTTACCCCTCTCGCGATCAATTTGCTGGACATCTGAAATTATGAGCTGGCAAAATATCCCTTATTCTGCACCACTACTTATTGGGTCCGTAGTTCTTAGCATTTCAGCGTTCCTCGTGTTGCTCCGCTCTCCAACCCTCACCAACATCTACATGGCAATTGTGAGTTTGCAAATTGTAATTTTTTCAGGTAGTTTTGGGATAGAGGTTTTTCAAACATCATTAGAGACCGTTTACTTCTGGCAAAAAGTGGGCTTTCTAGGTGGGGTGACCTCGCCCGTGTTCTTGCTTCTTTTAATCATCGCCTTTAATGGCCATGGAAGATGGTTGACTGGCGTCAATCATCTTATTAACCCTTTAGGGTGTTGAGGGCGGAACGCCCGAAACAGAAAACCACCGGC
>CAYTKR010000021.1:0-56032 GCA_964438295.1 uncultured Anaerolineales bacterium | reverse complement strand
AAAAAAATCGAATGAAACTCAAAATTTCTCTCGCCCAAATGGCCTTTGAATTCGGCGAAGTGGAAGCCAACTTCCAGCACGTCGCTGAATGGATTGGCAAAGCCTCTAAAGCTGGCTCTGACCTGGTGTTGCTGCCCGAGCTGTGGGCCAGTGGGTACGATCTCTCCAATTGGCCGCGCTATGCCACATCTCTCGACGAGGGTCTATTTCCTCAGTTGGCCAACCTGGCCCGCGAGCACAAGATCGCCGTGGGTTGCTCGCTGCTTGAGAAGCGCGACGGGAAGGCTTTCAACACCTTCGTGCTCTATGGCCCGGACAACGCACGTTGGGGAGCCTACAGCAAGATCCATCGCTTCCGGTTGCTCGAAGAAGAGAAATGGCTCGGCGCGGGAGAGAGTACATGCCTGGTCGACACTCCCTGGGGACAGTTTGGGCTGGCCATCTGTTACGATCTGCGTTTTCCCGAGATGTTCGTACCTTATGGGATGGCAGGTGCCAAACTGATTTTGATCGTGGCCGAATGGCCTGAGCGGCGCGTGGCCCATTGGTCGAAACTGCTCATGGCACGTGCGATTGAAAATCAGTGTTATGTCGCCGGTACGAATAAAGTGGGAGAGAGTCTGGGGGTCAAGCTGGGAGGCCGCAGCGCGGTGATCGACCCCTGGGGCGTGCCCCTAATCGAGGGCGATGACGGTGAAGTGCTGATGACCGTCGAAATCGACTTAAAGGAGTGCGACAAAGCCCGGCGATTCATTCCGGTTTTCGATGACCGACGGCCAGATGTGTATTAGTTACGCCGGAATATATAGGGGGGCGAAGCCCCTGCCCCTATATATTCCAGCGAAGCTCCTTTGACTAAATTATGATTCAAGTTGATGGTTCCCGAGGTGAGGGTGGGGGACAGATCTTGCGCAGTTCATTGACCCTATCGGTGATGACGGGGCAGCCGGCGCGTATTACCAACATCCGCGCCAAACGCAAGAAACCCGGTTTGCGGGCACAGCATCTGCAGGCGGTACAGGCAGCCGCGAAGATCTGCAAGGCTACTGTAGAAGGGGCTCACCTGGGCGCGACCGAATTAGTCTTCGAGCCTGGTGAGATCTCAGGCGGAAAATTCCTCTTCGATATTGGTACCGCGGGCTCGACCTCGCTGGTATTGCAAACAATTCTGTTACCACTGACACAGGCTGGACGAAAATCAACGGTGACCATTACTGGCGGGACGCACGTTAATTGGAGTCCGTGTTTTCATTATGTGGATTGGCACTGGCTGCAATATTTGCGTCAGATGGGCATTTTGGTTGAAATGAACATGGATGTTGCTGGCTTTTACCCTCAAGGGGGTGGGCGGATCTGGGCTAAGATCCAACCTACGGGTCCGATCAATCCCTTATCCCTGACTGAGCGCGGACGCCTGTGCCAGATCCGCGGCATATCTGGGACGGCCAATCTGCCTCGCGATATCGCCAAACGTCAACGCCAGCGCGTTGTCAGTCGCCTTGGGAGCAAGTACCCTCTCAACGATATCCGGACTGTCCAATTCCCCTCCCGCTATAAAGGTACTCTTATGCTGCTGTTGGCAGAGTTCGAACACAGCCAATGTTGTTACTTCGCCCTGGGTGCGCCCGGCAAACGCGCCGAAGTGGTTGCCGATGAGGTTGTCGCGGATATTGAAGAGTTTATGACCAGTGATGGCGCAATCGACCAGTTTTTAGCGGATCAACTTCTATTGCCCCTGACCTTTGCAAATGGTACATCTAGATTGCACACTTCCAAGGTTACCCAACATTTGCTGACCAACGTCGAGGTGATCCAGGCCTTCACTCCAGCCGAGATCAAGATCGATGGCCAACTCGGTGAGCCTGGCTTGGTTGAAGTTGTTCCGAAGAATAACCACAGATAAATAGGATGAATACAGAATATTTATCGGTTCTTTTGGAACTTCCGTGAGAGAACCCCCAAATGTGGAACCTTACCACGGCAATTCCTGGTGAACCTATTTATCTCATTCATCTTGGGTTGATATTATGCCAAACGCCACGTTTCGATTTATTGCTGAGTTGAATGATTTTCTGTCGAGAGACCGCCAGAGGATGGAATTCGCTTTTTCATTCGATGGGCACGAAACCGTCAAGCACCTGATCGAAACTTTGGGTGTGCCGCACACCGAAGTGGATTTGATCCTTGTCAACGGGGAGTCGGTGGGTTTCGATGTCCGAGTACGTGATGGTGACCGAGTCAGCGTATACCCGGTATTCGAGAGCATGGATATCAAGGCAATTTCTCAGGTCAGGCCAGAGCCGCTGAGAGAGTCGCGTTTTGTGCTGGATAACCACCTGGGCAAACTGGCCGCTTACTTGCGCCTGCTTGGATTTGACACGATTTATCGTAACGATTTCGACGACCAGGAGCTGGCTGAGATATCCAGCACAGATCGACGGATCTTATTGACCCGCGACCGCGGCTTACTCAAGCGCAGCCAGGTGACGCATGGCTACTGCGTAAGAGCCAAGGACCCCAAACGTCAGGTCGAGGAGATCTTACAACGGTTTGACTTGAAGGGTCTAGCGCAGCCCTTTTCGCGCTGTGCGCGCTGTAATGGATTGCTGGAAACTGTCCCTAAAGACGAGGTCTATGACCGTCTCGAACCAAAGACTAAACTATATTTCGAAGAATTCCGCATCTGTGCGGACTGTGAGCAGATTTTTTGGAAGGGGTCTCATTTCGAACGCTTGCAGGGGTTTATCGAGAGCGTTTTGCAGGAGTAACCTTGGAATTCCCTGAACTCATCCCAGGAAAATTTGTTCGTCGGGATAATCGTTTTCGGACCACCCTTGATATCGATGGTCGCGAGGTCTGGGCACATGTGGCCAACTCGGGACGCCTGATCGACCTTCTCACCCCTGGACGTCGAGTTTGGGTTTCCCAAGCGGAGAAGCCCAACCGCAAGACCTCTTATGATCTCAGGCTTGTAGATTCCGACGACATACTGGTTTCGGTGGACGCGCGCTTGCCGAATCCATTGTTTGAGGAATATTTGCTTAAGACCCCAGGGGTTTATGGAAACCCCTGGGGTCTCAGGCGCGAGGTCAGGTTGGGGGATAGCCGCCTTGATTTTCGTCTCGAGGGACCAGAGGGAATCTGTTGGGTGGAGACTAAATCGGTGACATTTGTAGAAGATGGCGTAGCGCGCTTCCCGGATGCGCCAACAAGCCGAGGGCGTAGACATCTGCTCACTTTAGCAGAAGCAGCCCAAAAAGAAGTCCGAACAGCCGTTGTTTTCGTTGTACAGCGTCCTGATGCAGAGTTTTTCTCCCCCAACGAAGACATCGATCCCGAATTCGCAGATATATTGCGTCAAGTAGCTGCGCAAGGGGTAGAAATACGCGCGTACAAATGTCAGGTGTCATTCGTGAAAATCTTCATAAACGCTGAAATCCCTTGTGAGCTATAATACGGCATATTTGGAGAAAATTAGAGGATAAATTAGATGTTGAAACCATTTTTCGAGCCGTCCTCTGTGGCGGTGATTGGCGCTTCGCGAGACCCGGACAAACTGGGTTACGCAGTGCTGCACAACCTGGTCGAGGGGGGTTATGTGCAGAAGGGCGCAGTGTACCCGATCAACCCTAAAGCTGATGAGGTTTTGGGGTTGCCGGCGTATGCCTCGGTGTTGGATGTGCCAGACCCAATTGAGTTGGCGGTTATCGTGATCCCGTATCCTTATGTGCCCGATGCGCTGCGGGTCTGCGGTCAAAAAGATATTCCTGCGGCGATTGTCATCAGCGCGGGTTTTCGTGAAGCTGGCATGGATGGCCTCGAGCGTGAACGTGAGTTGATCGCCATAGCCAAAGAGTGTGGCATCCGCCTGATCGGTCCCAACTGCCTGGGCGTGATCGATACCTTTACACCTTTAAATGCTTCCTTTTCAGCTGGAACTCCGCCCAGCGGACCGATGGCGTTTATGTCCCAATCCGGCGCGCTGGGTACCGCGATCCTGGATTGGGCGCAGGCGGGTCGGTTGGGGTTGGCAAAGTTTGTCAGCCTGGGCAATAAAGCAGATGTCAGCGAGATCGACCTGTTGGAAGCCTGGGTCGAGGACCCCCATACCAATGTGATCCTGATGTATAGTGAGGGACTGCCCAATGGACAGGAATTCATCCGGGTAGCGCGGGAAGTCACCCGCAAAAAACCTGTGGTGGCGATCAAGTCTGGTGTGACCCAATCGGGGTCGCGGGCGGTGTCTTCGCACACCGGCTCTCTAGCAGGATCGGAGCAGGCATACGAGGCTGCATTCCGACAGGCCGGTGTGTTGCGGGCGCAATCGATGCAGGAGCTTTTCGATGTGGCTTTAGCCCTGGGCTACCAGCCGCTACTTCAAGGGGATCGCATCGGGATCATCACCAACGCCGGTGGCCCTGGTATTTTGGCCACGGATGCCCTGGAAAGAGCTGGCATGAGCCTGGCCCGCTTCGAACTGGAAACCAAGCAAGACCTGGAAGATTTCCTGCCCGGTGCAGCCAGCGCGGCGAACCCCGTCGATGTTCTTGGAGATGCCCGCGCCGACCGTTATCGTTTTGCCTTGGAGAAGGTTTCCCAAGATCCCAATGTGGATGGATTGCTAGTGGTGTTGACTCCCCAGGCGATGACTGAGATTGCGCAGACCGCCCATGATATAGGCGAGCTAGCTCAGAAACTCGACAAACCCGTTATCACTTGCTTTATGGGGGAAGCGGTAGTGTCTGAAGGCATCGACATTTTGGCGGAGTATGGTGTTCCAAATTACCCCTTCCCAGAACGCGCTGCACAGTCCTATGCGGCCATGTCGCGCTACCGGCAGATAAAAACCCGGCCTCTCTCAGAGTATGTCAGCTTTGATATCGACAAAGCAGCGACGCATGAGCTCTTCGAGCAGGTACGTACTGCAGGTCGGTTGACCATCGGAGATGCTGAAGCGAAGGCCATTCTGCAAGCCTACGGACTGAATCCCCCCGAATCCCGTCTGGCCGCGACGCCCGATGAGGCAATCCAAATTGCCACGGAGATCGGCTTCCCGGTGGTGCTCAAGATTGCCTCGCCGGATATCTTGCATAAGACCGATGTCGGCGGGGTCAAGGTGGGCCTGCGCAACGCTGAGGAAGTGCGCGACGCCTTCGAGTTGATGACCTACCGCGCCGAACGTTATCTCCCCGAAGCGCGTCTTTGGGGCTGTCAGGTTCAGGAGATGGCGCCTCCGGGTGGGTTGGAAGTGCTCGTGGGCATGAACCGTGATCCCCAGTTTGGCCCCCTGGTCACCTTTGGGCTGGGCGGCATCTACGTCGAAACCCTCAAGGATGTCACCTTCCGGGTGGCTCCTTTCACTTTGCGTGATGCTGAGAATATGTTGGCTGAAATCCGCGCTCATGCCCTGTTGAATGGTGTGCGCGGTCAACCGCCTGTGGACAAAGATGCCATCATCGATACGCTATTGCGGATTGGTCAGTTGGTGGGCGATTTCCCCGAAATTGCTGAATTAGATATCAACCCCTTGATTGTCTATCCCCGTGGACAGGGCGCCATTGCCATTGATATGCGCCTGGTATTGAGTGAGTAAGTCCCTGACACAGAACGAGGAGACTTCTAAAAATGAAATCATTATACGTAACTTCTGTAGATCGTTATTCTGGTAAGACTGCCTTGTGCCTGGCATTTGGTAAACGCTTAATTGAGAATGGGTATAAGGTCGGTTATTTGAAACCGCTTAGCTTGCAGCCCTGGCTTGTTGCAGGCGAGGTTGCTGATGAAGATGCTGCATTTGTCAAACAAGCCCTGGGATTGGCCGTTGCCCCGGCCGATTTATCTCCCGTTGTGGTGACCCCTGACCTTTTACAGGAACATCTGACGGGGGCCAATGCGGGTGACCTGATGCCCAAAGTTTGTGCTGCTGCCGAGGCGGCTGGCGAAGGCCAGGATATTCTGTTATTGGAAGGTGGCGGCAGCCTGCGGGAAGGGTATGTCATGGGCTTGCCCACACCTAAGGTTGCCACCGAATTGGGCAGCAAGGTGTTAGTCGTGGTCAAATACCGCGACGAAGTCTTGCTGATGGATGATATCATGGCCGCCCGGTTCCGTTTGGGTGATGCGATGTGCGGCGTGGTTATCAACCGCGTCCCTGCCCATGCGCAAGAATTTGTCAAAGAGGTTGCTTGCCCGTACTTCGAAAAGCAAGGCATCCCCATATTTGGCGTGCTCCCTGAAGTGCGCGGCCTGGCTGCCTTGACAGTCGAGGAGCTGCTCGAAGTTCTCGATGCCGAAATCCTCACGGAAACCCAGACCACTGAAGCGGTGATCGAGAACCTCACGGTTGGAGCCATGACCGCGGAAGCGGCGTTAAGCCGCATGCGCAAGCAGCGCAACAAGGCGGTGATCACCGGCGGCGACCGCACCGATATCCAGTTGGCAGCCCTCGAGACCTCGACGACTTGTCTGGTGCTGACTGGGAATCTGCACCCCAGCCCCTTGATCATCAAACAGGCTGACCAAATGGGCGTACCGGTATTGTTAGTGCCGGAGAATACCATGGAAGCCATCGAGTCCATTGACCGTGTCTTTGGGAAGACTCGTTTAGGGCAGACGGCAAAATTGGAGCAGTTCCAGACTCTGCTTTCAGAACATGTCAATCTGAAGCGTTTGTATGAGTGCTTAGGGTTATAGCCTTTCCACTTGAGAGGCAAAAACGGGTGCGTGCTGCGCTTTGCGGAGGTACGCACCCGTTTTTGGTCTTGCGACTCTGTTAGGCAATACTGCAACGCTCTGATGATATAATCTATCCGCCTAGCCCAATATTTGAAGTCACTGAGGATAGGAAGCAGAACCATGACTGATAAAGTTAAAACTCTCGTTGCGATTTTAGTGTTCTTCTTGTCGCTCATCGCGCCGGTTGCGGCCTTGATCTATGGAATGGGTCGCTGGGATGCGATCACGATTTTATTGGGGATGGGAGCAATTTTCGTGGTGCTTTTTGCAGGCGGAGTGTTGATCTTATTTACGGTGAAGGAATTTACCTGGATGACCACCAGCCTGCCCTTTCTGTTCAGCAGTTTCTATACAATATTGCCAGACGTGCCTGGCCCTGTCGATGATGCTGTGGTTACCTCAATTGGTGCGTTGATTACTACCTTTTTTGCCTTACGAAAGAACGAATCGACTCCCAAGTGGTTTGTCATCCCTTTGCTCTTGGCAGCTGCCTACACCTTGCTGGGTGGTAATTTCCTCCCCGGACCCATTGATGAAGTGGTCGTTGACTTGGTCGCCCTGCTGATTTCGGGCTATGGAGCCCGCCGCGCTGAACAGCGGTCCGAAACGCAAGAGACGGCCTAGCATGATATATTAGCTCCTTTCTTGTTACCACCTACCGAAAATATAATTGATGAGCAATATCGCCAGTGTCTCCTGGGGTGACCACTTAGTCTTTGGAGAGGGTGCTGGGCGTTTGAATACTCCGCAGGCGCTGGCACATCGTATGAAAGCCTGGCGGGAAGAATTAGGGGCCACCTCATTGCATTGGCGTGTGCCACACGCCATGATCCCTGGGGGGTATCATAAATCCAAAGATTATCCCGAAACCATCCAGCGACGCTCAGATATTGGCTGGGATTTCCTGCGTGTAGTTCCAGATCTGGCCTATGATCATGGGCTGCAGGCTTATCTCTACGTATCGGTATTTGATGAAGGCTTCCCGCTGGCCCCAACAGAGGTCAGGGCAGGTAGTTATCATAATGCCATGCACGGGCAACATATCACTTGGCAGAGCGACTTCAGTCGTCGGAATCCGAATTACGCGCTTATAGATCGTACAGGTGAGCTTCGCCAGTGGGGTGTTCTTAGTTTGGCATACCCTCAAGTACGAGAGCATTTCCGGCGACTTTTCCGCGGTTGGCTGGAAGCTGGGGATTGGGAGGGACTCTTCTTGTGCACGCGCTCCCAATCTCGCCCAGCAGATTTCGCGGATCAATTTGGTTTCAATCAACCGCTGCGTCAGGCTTACCAGAAACGATTTGGGCGTGATATATGTAGTGAGGATTTTTATCTCCAGTCCTGGCAAGATTTGAGAGGCGAGAATCTCTCCCTGTTCATCGCAGAATTGCGGGAGATGACGTCAAACTTGGGTGTGAGGCTGGCTATTGGGGTGCCGCGCGGCGATATTCTGGGCCCGCCGATGAGCAATATGACCCTGGCGTGGCGCGAGTGGGTAGGGTCTGACCTGGTCGATGAGTTGATCATCAACCAGAATTCTTCCGTCTGCCCATCGATGTGGCATGACCTGTGGCCCATGCACCGGGGATACGGCTACCTACAGAACTACCTGGATGGCTATTGCATGCCATCGTTGATCGAGCAATTAAGCGAGATGTACCTGCCAGTGATCGCGCAAGATGGCAAGATACAGCTTTTTGTAGCGAGACAATGGGACGAGCGCTCCGAGGTCGAGGAAAAATCCATCATCGAACATCTGGCAGTGAGTGGGTTGGTCTTTAGCACCTTCCGCCATGACAATCCCGAGGCGGTCGCCAGAGGCGATTGGGTGGCTTAGTTTTTTCCAAATAACCATCCCCCGATTGTCGGGGGATGGCAAGGGGGGGGCAATAGTGTTTCTATTTCGATAAAATATATTTTTCGTCGTGAAGAATAGATTGATATAATCTAGCCATTATGCTACGTTCACGCTATCGTCGAATCGTTTGGTATTTTGCTCGGGTCATTCTCAGCCTGTTGTGGTGGGATGTGATCTTGCGGCGAGCAGGTTTTCGCAGATTATCACGCCGGAACCGTGAGAAACGCTTGAAGCGCATCGCGGTGACCTATCGGCAATTGGCCGTCCAGATGGGGGGGGTGCTGATCAAAATGGGGCAGTTCCTTTCTGCAAGAGTAGATGTGTTGCCCCAGGTCGTTACTGACGAATTAGCAGGTCTCCAAGATGAGGTTCCTCCTGAGGATTTCGAGGAAATTCGAACTCTGGCGGAAGCGGAACTGGGCGCTCCATTATCTCAAAGGTTTGCACATTTCGAAGAGGAACCCTTAGCCGCGGCCTCCTTGGGGCAGGTCCATCGCGCCTTGTTGAGGACCAACCCAAACCCAGCCAGTGAGTCCCCTGTTGAGGAGCAGGAAGAGCCTATCGTAGATGTGGTCATCAAGGTGCAGCGCCCGAACATCGAACAGATCATCCGTACTGACCTGGCCGCGTTGCGCACGGTTGGTCGGTGGATCAGGCGCTATCGACCCATCAGCCGCCGAGCGGATGTGCCCGCATTGCTGGAGGAGTTCTCTCGCATCCTTTTCGAGGAGATCGACTATCTAGCCGAGGGACGCAACGCAGAGACCTTCTACGCTAATTTCAAGGGCAGGGAAGATGTGCGCGTGCCGAGAGTGATCTGGTCCCACACCACGCAACGAGTCTTGGCTTTGGAAGATGTCTATGGGATTAAGATCACAGATTATGAGACGATATCCCAAGCAGGTGTGGATTTGGAGCAAGTGGCCAAGCGCCTGTTTGATACGTACTTGGAGCAGATCTTCAAGCACGAGTTCTTCCATGCCGACCCACACCCGGGAAATCTGTTCGTGGAAGTTCCACCGGGTGCAGATCCATCGGAATGGCAACTGACCTTCGTCGATTTTGGTATGGTGGGACGCATCCCCTCCAATACGCGCGCTGGTTTGCGGGAAGCAGTGATCGCCATCGGTACGCAGGATTCCAAGCGTGTTGTGCAGGCCTACAAGATGCTAGGCATGCTGTTGCCCCATGCGGACCTGGAATTGCTCGAGCGAGCAGAAGCGGCGGTCTTCGACCGCTTTTGGGGCAAGAGCATGAGCGAGCTGACGGAGATCGACTTCGATGAGATGCATGAGTTTGCCAAAGAGTTCCGCGAACTGGTCTACGATATGCCTTTCCAGGTACCACAAGATTTGATCTTGTTAGGCCGCTGTGTGGCCATCCTGGCAGGGATGTGTACCGGCTTAGACCCGCAGTTCAATGTGTGGGAGTCGATCATGCCCTTCGCCCAGGAGTTGCTGGCTGAAGAGGTCACCGGTGGATGGGAATTCTGGCGCGATGAAGCCATTGATCTGGTCAAAACCAGCTTGTTCTTGCCCAGGCGATTAGATCGGGTGCTGGATATGGTCGAACGGGGAAAGATGGATGTACGCGTGCCAGAGCTGACTGGGCATTTGCGGCGCGTTGAAGCCGGTATGCGGCGCATGGTCGGCGCGCTGGTATTCGCCGCGCTGCTCTTGGGCGGCGTGCAGGTTTATCTCGCGGATCGATTTGTTGTTTCGGGAATCTTGTTTGGGGGTGCGTTCCTGTCCTTGGTGTGGGTTCTGTTCACCCGGCCCAGAAGGCATTGATCTCTGGAAAGGATTTTCACTAGAAAAAATCAACCACAGATGAATACGATGAACGCTGATAATTTTTCTAATCAGTGTTTATCAAATTTATCTGTGGTTTCTTCTAGTCGATTAGATAAGTGGGTTTATTTTTCTTCGATGTGGTCTAGGGCGTGATCGATCAGGCTGCGAGCGGCCATGAGCATTTCCTTACGGGCGGCTCGCCGGTGAGTGATAAATTCAGGGGGCAAAAATGATTGGACGCTTTTGCGCATCTCGGCTCTGGCTGACTTGATGTGCTCGCGTGTCTCTTCAGGGACCGGGCATTCGATCTTGCTCTTTTTATCAGACATAGGGTTCTCCATTTTAGTTAACTTCCAAATTCATTATTGCACGAGTGCTTTCCTGCGTCAAGATCGATGGTTTGATTTTCTGCTTACCTGCATGAATGCCATGCTTGAATCATCGTATGAACATTCTTTTTTGCCCTTGGGGTGTATTCCCTGACGTTATCCACCGGAGAAAGGATGAATCCGCCCCCTGGGGCCAGAGTATCCATCGCTGTGCGAACTTCCCGGCGAACATCGTCTTGATTGCCTTGCTCGACAGTCAGATGTCCGTTGACGCCTCCCCAAAGACACACTTTGCCCTTTAATTTTGCTTTGGCCCGGACCAGGTCCCATTCCAATGGATCGACACCCATGAGCACATCCACACCAGCTTCGGCGTATTGATCTAAAAGTGGCATAGTGCTGGATGTAGCGATATAGCCGAATTTGGCACCGGCCTGATGGGCAAGGTCGGCTTCAGTTTTCAGAATTGGAAAGATAAACTTTCGAAAGCTCTGCGGCGTCCAAAAGTGGCAGGTCTCATACCAGGCCCGTTTGATGTACAAGTCGATGCCCATATCCAGTAGAACAGTCATGCGGCGCTGATTCCAATTGGCGATCAATTCGAGCAGTTGAAATAGGAACTCTGGCCGGTCATAGCTGGCCATGATCATCTCTTCCAGGCCGAAGATCCAGCCTAGCATATCGGCACCTACGCCCCAGCCACCGCTGACCAACAGTTGAAGCTGTTCGGCCAGCTCGCACACAGGACCTGCATCCCGCTGAAGATGGGCAATCTCTGCATCCGTTGGGGGCACCAGCAGATAGGCCAAGGCTTCAAGTTCTTCTGGTTTGGTGACCAAGAATTTGTGCGAGCGAGAGGAGATGTAGTCATCGAGGAAAGGGATATGATTGCCCCAACGCCAATCTGATGTCTGGGCGACTTCAGCTCGCAAAATCCCGGCGGGTGTGTGGTATTCCTTGATCATCGTTGGCGGGCTATTGTTTTCAGCAGGCTCGCGCCATTCACGAATTTCCACCTCAGGGGCATAGCTCACCGGCAGGCCATGCAGGTTGTAGTGGTCGTTGACGACTTCAGGTGGTCGCGGTGGCAGCATGACATAGGCGTCCAGCCCCATTGCGACCTGACGTTCGATGAAATCGAGATAATCTTTGCAGCCGGTTTGCAGTCCTTTGAAGAGCATGAAGCTGCACGGGGTATGGACGGGTTGTTGACAGTTTAAGGCAGCCAACATCCTTTCCCGAGATGATAGGGATTTATCAGCCATAAATTAGCAAGGGTGTAGCTTATTTCTGGAAAGGACTCTAGGATAGTGGGTGTGATGGCAGAGCCACCACACCCACTATCCCGGCGAAAATCTCACTTTAGACTTCTTTTGCAGGCTGCCCCAAGGGATAGGGCTTGAAGAAGAAGAAGGCCGCCACACAGGCGATGGCTGCTACTGGACCAACCATCACGACACCATATTGCCAGGTTAGTAATATCGCCAGGATCGAACCGGCCAGACTACCGACGAACTGGTTGATCAATCCCTGAACGGCGAAATACATGCCAGCGCGATCCTTGCCAGTTTCCTCAGCGTCTACGGCGGCGATCTGTGCCGGGAAGGCATAGGGGATGGTGAAGAAGACGCCAATCGAGAAGCTGCCGATGGCACCCAGGATGATGCCGATCATGTATGGCGAAAGCGGCAGGTCGAAGCGCGTCCAGGCCAGGGGGAAAGCCAACATGACTGCGGCGAAGACCAACAAGGCCAGGCGGAAGGCCCATTTGGCGCCCTTCTTTTTGGTCAGGAAGTTAAAGATTAGCAGCATGATCGGGACCGGGGCAAAGGCTGCGGCGTTCATGGTGCCCAATTGTGATTGGGTCAAGCCCATCATGTCCAGGGCCATAAAGGCAATGCCACCCAAAAAGAATTGCAGTCCAAAGAAGAATGTCGCCAGGGAGAGCATATAGGTTCTGAAGGTCTTATTGGCCAGGGTCATGCGCACGCTGGGCCATAGCGGAACATCTTCACTGGCGGGTTGCGCCTCGGGCGTAGTTGCTGTTTGGGTGGTGGGAGCCTCTTTGATTACCAGAATCGGGCCAATGAAGGAAATGATCGAGGGCAGCAAAATCCAGGCTGTGCCGCGTACACCAAATTTATCAAACATAATCGGTGCCACGACGAAGGTCAACACGTATCCGGCGGTGTTGAAAAAGGTCTGCCAACTGGCCACGCGTACGCGCGAGTTCTCGTCGGGCACGATCTCGGAGAGGGAGGCTAGGTAGGGCACGACGATGAGTGTGTAAAAGAAGAAAAACAGCGAGCTGACCACAGAAACATAAACCGTGTTGCCCCAATGGCCGTTGGCACCCAGGCTGTTGCCGGTGATCGGGGGATACCAGAGCAGGATGAACGTGATCGCCGTAGGGATCAGACCTAGCACCATCAGTGGGCGGCGGCGCCCCCAACGCGATTTCATGTTGTCCGTCCAACTGGCGATGGGCAGGTCGATGACGCCATCCAGGATGCGGGCCACCAGCATGCCGATGGCGTATCCGGCGGCGGGGGCAAAGACCAGGGCGCCTTTATCGACCAATTGCTGAGCCGGGCGGTAGTAGAACAGCAAATAGGTCAACACAACCTGGTATAGAAACCCTGGCCCAAATCCGCCGATAGCGTAGATCGGCTCTTGCCACTTCTTGATTTGCTTCATGCGGAACCTCCTAAAGGTGTGAGGGGTGAAACCCTGATCAGACCAGGGTTTCGAAATAGGATCGAACACTCTGTACAACAGAAGGGTCTCCGGGGATGCCGGGCTGACTGGACCCTTGTATTTCGATCATCATTTCGATCTGATTGCACATCTCGATAATGATATTAGGTTTGAGGGGGCGTGGCTTGCTTCCAACCGCTTTTTCGAAGTTCTGATAGTAGATTTTTTCCAGCACTGACGAGGGCAGACCCAGTCCTCGGAATTGGGTATCCTCTTTTCCGAACAGGAAACCGCTCTCGGGATCTAATTGGTATTCTCCCTCGGTTTCGAGGAAATTACGGATCAGGTACACGCGCGCCTGGCTTTCTGCGAAATCGATACCCTCCTCGGGGCTAACCAAGAGAGCTTTCGCCCCGATGTCGGTGCCGAACAGGATGCGGTCTTGATATTGGATGAAGAAATCGCGCGTCTGGTCAATGCTGGCCGAAAAATTCGCATACATCTCGATGCCGGGGGTCAGATCAACATAGATGTTAGGATAGCGGTCTAGCAATTCAGCCAAGCGAGACTGTTGGGCTGACATGAAGAAGAAATGCGCCAGGATGACTTTCAGGTCGGGATTTCTTTCCAGCACGTTGTAAATTTGCGAGTACTGCGCTTCATTGTCAATAAAACTGCCATCGCCATAAAACCAGCCTCGCTCAAAAGCCCAGGCTGGGGCGCGCTCGGCGTCCCAAAATTCCTCGGGATCGTTGACGTGAAACAAGATTGGGATTTGCGATTGAGCGGCTTTCTCCCAATAAGGGGCAAAGGACTGGCTGTCAAAGTCGGGGATCGGCAGCATTTTGCGCATCTGGGGTTTGCCCTCGATCATCTTGATGCCATCGCAGCCCGCGGCCAGCAGCAAATCGATGTTCTCGGCGAACAAATCGCCCACCTGATCGGGGGCCATGAAATAGGCCGCGACGTTCAGGCCGCCAAAAACGAAAACGCGCTCGGGGTAGTGCGCTTTCAGGTGCAGGGCGTCCGGTACCAGACTCAAGCGTTGTTGATCGGGTGTGCAGACGATGTTGATGCGGTCGAGCTTGAGCTGGTCACAGACGTCGATCAAGCCGGACATCATGTCGGGATGGGGGTAATGGATGTGGCAGTCGATTACCGGGCTGGAATGCATTTCTTGGATTTTCATGGGTATTTACCTATTGTGTAAAGAGCATATGGAATCATCCATTGTGGACGACGGCATAATCGGTCACTTTTTGAAATACGCGCACGACTGCGCCCATGATAACGGCGTTGTCGTTTAGCTTGGTTTTTACGATTTGGGGAATGTGAGGAATTACGCCAGACAAGCGTGCTTTTATCGGTTCGATGAGCATATCAGCTGACGCGGCTATGCCGCCTCCCAAGATGATCATTTCTGGATCAAAGCACACGCTGACATTGGCGATCCCCAGGCTAAGATAATCTACGGTTTCAGTGATGACTCGTTTGGCCCATTCTCGCCCGTCTCGGGCAGTCTCGAAGACGAAATCCGCATCCAAGGGTTGATCCGTTTCCAAAGCATTGAGTTCGGCGAGTACCTCTGCGGCGCGTTTGGTTATGCCCCGGCTGGATGCCAGACTCTCCAGCGCGCCAAAGCCGGGATATTGGTTGTTCAGGCATTCCAGATTGGGGAGAATATACCCGATCTCGCCCGAAGATTCGCGAAAGCCGCGGTGCAATTTCCCATCCAGGATGATGCCTGCACCGATGCCGGTACCGATTGATATGTTGATCAGGTTATTTATGCCTATTCCGGCTCCATACCAGTATTCACCTAATACGGCCAAATTGACGTCGTTCTCAATGTAGATGGGATGATCTATGTGTTGGGTCAATTTTTGCAGCAGGGGATAATCAACCCAATTCAAGCTGGGGGCCAGTTTGACGAGGCCGTTGGGAGTGTCGAGAATCCCCGGAACGCCAAGACCCAGCCCGAGTAGGCTTCTTCCCTCCTCTCGGGGATGGGCGAGAATTGAATTCACAGCCTTAAGTAAAATCTCGAAATTGGTTTCTGGAGTCGTCCAATTGACGTTAAGGCGTTCCCTGTGCAGGATTTCCCCGCCAATAGTGGCCAGCGCAGTTGTGATATGGCTGCCGCCGACATCGATCCCGATGACCAGATTGTGATCTGTTTGCAACGCCAACAACTCCTGGGAGCGCCCCCGTTTGCCAGATTTCTTGCCCTTTGCGAACACAAATCCTTCGCGGGTTAGCTCATCGATGATGCGCATAGCCGTTGGCTTGCTGAAGTTAAGCTGACGAGCGATTTCGGTGCGTGAAGCCGATTTCGCCAGGCGCAGGTATTCGAGAACTGCAGAGCGGTTGACGGCACGCGTCTCTGCCTGGGCGATCGTTTTTATGCGAGAGATTTTGGGGGAGGGCATAAACAGAAAATGAGTCGTCTGAGCATATAATTACATAATGTAATTATATAAAACTGGTAGTCGGGAGTCAAGGGAATGATTGGCAGGTTTTTGAGGTATTGGATAATTTGCCTACGTCTGAAATGGGGAGAAGCCGGTTTCGAAGGAGAAAACATCTCTTCTGGGTGGTATTTTGAGCAAAACCTTGGGTTTTCTCTTGACAAAATGAGAAGGGGCATGTAAACTTTGTTTGTTCGTCGGACTTACAAAGTAAACTCAAAAATGCAGAAATCAAACCAGGAACGAACGAAAACACACAATAAGCAGTTAGCCTTGAGCCTGATCTACTCGCAAAATGGGATCAGCCGGGCAGACTTGGCTCGGCGCACCAGCCTGACCCGGAGCACGATTTCCGATATTGTCACCGAATTGATGGAGGAAGGGTTGGTTGGAGAAGTTGGGCGGGCACAATCTTCGGGGGGTAAGCCCCCAATTTTGATCGATGTCAATGAAGATGCCCGCCATATTATCGGTATTGATTTGGCCAGCGGAGAGTTTCGCGGTGCGATTATCAACTTGCGCGGAGAAATCAAAGAGCGGGTATCTTTGCCAATCGAAGAGCAGGCGGGAGAACTTGCGCTTTCACTAGTCTTTGAGTTGATCGACAGGTTGTTGGAGCTGACCGAGGTAGAAATTCTTGGCATCGGAATTGGCACCCCCGGTCTGATGGATATCGAAAGAGGCGTGGTTCTAAATGCTGTCAACCTGGATTGGCAGAATTTACCTTTGGCCGCTCATCTGCAGGAGCGTTATCGATTACCGGTCTGTATTGCCAATGATAGTCAGGTAAGCGCTTTGGCAGAATATTCGTTTGGGGGACATGATCCAGTATCGAATTTGGTCTTAATTAAAGTTGGGCGGGGCGTCGGAGCTGGGATTGTCCAGAATAAGGAATTGTATTCCGGCGATGGATTTGGCGCTGGTGAGATCGGTCACGTGAAAATAGAAGCCGAGGGCGAATTGTGCAGTTGTGGGAATTATGGCTGTCTTGAAACTAAAATCAGCAGTCGCGCGATTCGTAAGTTGGTTACACAAATCGCGGCTACCAAGCCCGATTCTGCTATGAACATACAAATCGACGATCAAAGAATCATCAGCCACGAAGATGTATTGAATGCTTATCAACTGGGCGACGCTATTGTCGTCGAAGTCATAGAACGAGTAGCTGCGGATCTGGCCAAGGCGCTCTCTTTTTTGATAGGGATATTGAATATCCACCGAATGGTGATCGCAGGCAGCGTTTCGGAGTTTGGAGAGGGATTCGTTTCAGCGATTCGAAAAAATTTAAAAGGCAGTGTTTTGGCTTCTTTGTCCCTGAATACAGAAGTCGAAATCTCTTCCTTGGGGGATGATATCGTCATGTTGGGGGCTGCCGCATTAATTCTCCAAAATCAGTTAGGAATCAAGTAATTTGACCAGGATACAACTATGACCCCAGGATTTAAATACTTGCAAATACCCCAGTATCTCCCCCCACTAGATTCCGATTTTCTTCCACCAGTTCTGGCCAACCACGCCTTTGTTCAGGACGTAGAGGCCTCAGGGAGTGGTGAGCCATTTGTCTTGGGCCTGGAGCGAATTGACGGTGCCATCTCACGCTTTGAGACTCTTGTATTCGCTGAAAATCACCCGAAGGCAGATCAAAATCTCTTCTATGTCGAACGCATTCTCAAGTTCCTACTCTGGCAGCGCGGGGGTTGGAAGATCTATATTGGTGGTCCCGCCTCGATTGGTAACCATATTCAAGAGCTATATTCAGTTGGGGGCAGGCAGGAATTCGATCATACATTCATGGGGGATGTGTACGATCACAACTTTACGGTAGTATCCTGCCCAGTTGAGCAGGTACCCCGCGAAAAGGAGATCGAAAAATCTTTGGGCCGCCATCTGGATGGCAATCGCATTGGTTTCGATTTAGGGGCTTCTGATCTCAAGGTTTCGTCCGTCATCGACGGCAATGCAATTTTCAGTACCGAGGTCGAGTGGCAGCCACGTCAGCAAACTGACCCCCAATACCATCGTCAAAAAATCCAGGCCGCGCTGGATCTGGCCAAATCGAAACTGCCCACGTTGGACGCCATTGGTGGTAGTTCGGCGGGTGTCTATGTCAATAACAGGCCTATGATTGCCTCTCTATATCGGGGAATCCCCAAGGAAAAATTCGACCTCATTCACAATTTATTTTTAGATATTCGCGCTAAGATGGATGTACCTTTGGAAATCGTCAATGACGGCGAAGTTACTGCGCTGGCCGGATCGATGTCGCTGGAGGATGACAGCGTGTTGGGGGTTGCCATGGGGTCCAGTGAAGCGGCAGGATATGTGACCACGAAAGGGAATATCACGGATTGGTTGAACGAGCTAGCCTTCGCCCCGGTGGATTACAACCCCAACGCTCCTGTAGATGAGTGGTCAGGAGATAAAGGTGTTGGCGCTTTGTATTTCTCCCAACAATGTGTCTTCCGCTTGGCACCGAAGGTGGGAATTGAAATTCCTCAGGATGTTACTGATGCGAAGAAACTGAAATATGTCCAGGAAAAATTGAAAGCTGGGCATTTCGGTGCTGAACAGATCTGGCAGAGCATGGGCGTATACCTGGGATACACCATCGCCCATTATGCGGATTTCTACGACATCAAGCACGTATTGATCCTAGGGCGATGTACTTCAGGAAGAGGGGGACCTATCATGCTCGCGGAAGCCAGGGAAGTGCTAGATGCTGAATTTCCAAAATTAGCTCAAAAAATCAACATCCAGCTCCCGGACGAAAAGAGTCGTCGCGTTGGACAGTCGATTGCCGCGGCGAGTTTGCCTGAAATTGGTTGAGCGATATGAGATTGGAGAACCAAAACGCTGAGATCTTTGTGCCCGATAATGCCGCTCTCGAGTTGGCTTTATCTCGCACAACCCATCTCGCAATTGGGGCGCATCAAGATGATCTGGAGATCATGGCCATCGATGGTATCTTGACTTGTTTCCAACAGACCGATCAGTGGTTTACGGGCGTTGTAGTTACCGAAGGTAGTGGTTCTCCTCGAACAGGTTTGTATGCAGATTATACCGATGAGCAGATGGTGGCGATCCGCGGCGAGGAACAGAAAAAGGCTGCCCAGATAGGTGATTATTCCGCTCAAATTTTCTTGGGGTATTCCAGTGCTGTCGTAAAAAGCGCTGATTTCCACGAACCCGTCGATGATTTCGTGGAAATAATATTGTCGACACGACCAACGATCGTTTATACCCATAACTTGGCCGATAAACATCTTACTCATATTGGGGTAGCCACAAAAGCGATCCAGGCAATCCGAAAGTTGGATAAAAACGATCGTCCGCAGAAATTATATGGTTGTGAAGTATGGCGCGGCTTGGATTGGATGCTGGACGACCAAAAAGTTGTTTTTGATTGTTCAAATCAGACTAATCTCCAGAGCGCGTTGTTGGGTGTATTCGATTCTCAAGTCAGCGGGGGAAAACGTTACGACTTGGCTACTATGGGGCGCCGCCTGGCCAATGCTACCTATTTTGCATCGCATGATACGGACGATGCCGAGGGTTTGGCTTATGCCATGGACTTATCCCCATTGATCGAAGATGATCAATTGGATATCGCCGGTTTTATACTCGAGTTTGTTGACCGCTTTGCGCAAGATGTCAAAAGCTTGATCGACAGTGTAATGTAGCTGTGAAAGGAGGTGCTAGGAAATAATAAAAATATGCAGGCCAATCAACGCTTGGGTAAAAGGTCGAGTGGCCTGCATAGTACGTCAGGATGGCAAGAATCCATCCTAGGTTAATTGTAAGTTTTTAGACCGAGTTACACAAGGAGAAAAGAATGATCCGCAAAAAATTGAATGTCCTTCTGAGCCTGATGGTCGTTTTCGGCCTCCTGGCGATTCCCGCCCTGGCTTTAGCACAAGATGCAGGCGAATTTGAATATTTAACAAAAGCGTATGCCGGCGAATATGATGGCACGGAAGTAGTCGTCTTCGGTAAATGGACCGAAGGCGAGGGCGAGAAGTTCGACGCAGCTTTGCAGCCCTTCCGAGATGCTACCGGCATCGATGTCCAGTGGGAAGGTTCGGCCGAATTCGAGACCCTGGTCAATGTGCGTGTCGAAGGCGGCGATGCTCCTGATATCGCCATTTTCCCCCAACCTGCTCTGCTGCAAAAATTCGTCGAAGACGGCGCGGTGGTCAATTTTGGCGAGCTGACCAATTTGGATTTGCTCAAGGCCAACTTCAGCGATGCCTGGATCAATATGGGGACCTTCGATGGCGACCTGTATGGCGTGTTCTTTCGCGCAGCCACCAAGTCGATTGTCTGGTACCCTGTGGAAGCCTTCGCCGAGAATGGCTATGAAGTCCCAACCACCTGGGATGAAATGCTGGCATTGAGCGACCAGATCGTTGCTGATGGCTCCAACCCCTGGTGCATCAGCATCGAGCATGGTGGTGTTTCTGGCTGGGTGGCTACAGACTGGCTAGAAGACATCCTGCTTCGCACCGCTCCCCCAGAGCTTTATGACCAGTGGGTATCCCATGAAATTCCATTCAATCACCCTGAGGTGATGGAAGCGGCCGAGATTATGGCGGACATCTGGTTTGATGAGGGCTATGTCTATGGCGGCACAACGTACATCAACGCGACCTGGGTTGGCGATACCCAAACCCCGATGTTCGACGAGGCGGGTCCACAATGCTGGATGCACCGCCAGGCAGGTTGGATTCCCGACTTCTGGCCCGAGGGTAAGGTAGCTGGTGTGGATAGCTCCTTCTTCTACCTGCCTCCTATTGAGGAAGAATATGGTAGCCCAGTACTCGGAGCCGGAGATGTCTACGCGGCCTTCACCGACCGCCCAGAAGTGTTAGCTCTGATGGAGTACCTGGCTTCACCCGATGGTGCTGAGGAGTGGGTCAAGGCGGGTGGTTTCATCTCGCCCAACAGCGCTGTTCCGGCTGAATGGTATGGGAACTATGTTGATCAGGCGCAGGCAGAAATTCTTGCCAACGCAACTACCCTGCGCTTCGACGCTTCTGACTTGATGCCTCCTGAAGTTGGAGCAGGTACTTTCTGGACCGGTATGGTCGATTGGGTAGCCGGCGGAGACACTGCCGAAATCTTCCAGACTATCGAAGATAGCTGGCCCACGGAGTAATATTAGGATAGCAACGAAGTTCAAAGTGACAGTCACTTTAGCAAGCGCAGATTGCCAGTGACTGTCACTTTACTACTGTATCCATTATGAACCAAACAAGTGCCATAGCCCAACCCTCAACGGCCTTCAAATCGATTTTTAACATCTTCCTGTCTTTGGCTTTAGCAGCACTGCTGTTTTATTTAATCGGTTTGGGCGTAGAATTCGTTCGAGACGAAGAGGCACCCCAGAGGTTGTTTATTGGTATCTACGAAAGTCTGGGCATGGAACAGGAGGCCCAAAATTTCCTGGATGAGGGTGTCAATCCCATCGTCAATAAAATGATCATCGCCCTGGTAGCCATCACCATTGGCATCGGCGGAATCTGGGCCCTATTTTGGGTTGCCGATAATTTTGTTTCTCAATTACCGCTGAAGATCAAAGAGCGTGTGGGGCATTATGTCTTTATTGGTCCTGCAATTATTCTGTTAGCGTTTTTCTTGGTTTATCCCACGTTCAATACCATCTATACCAGTTTCACCGAAGATATTCTGAAAATCCCTGATTCCATACCTGAAGAACTGTTTGGGGTGGATGATGTTCTGTATGAATTGACCGCTGTCGGGAAGAATATGGTCTTTGACAGATACTTGCTCAATGGGGAGCAATTCGAAGCCGCCAAATTGACGGTCATAAATACCAAAGACGAAACCAAGAATCGCACAGTCTGGTTGTTCCAAACTGGTGATAAGATTTCGACCTTTGGTTTGAAAAATTATGTTTTTGCCTTCACCAGCAACGATATGAAGATCGCTTTTCGCAACAATTTGCTTTGGTTGGTGATCGGCACTGGGGGCAGTGTCCTGCTGGGGTTGCTGGTTGCCACCCTTGTGGACCGTATCAAGCGAGAAGCGCTCGCAAAAACCTTCATCTTCATGCCGCTGGCCATATCGCTGGTCGGGGCCAGTGTGATCTGGCGATTTGTATATGCCTGGCAGCCGCCCATGCGTGAACAGACTGGCGTGCTCAATGCCATCGTGACCTTCTTTGGCAACGATCCAATCCCCTGGATCATGGAGAAACCCATCAACACCTATGCCTTGATCGTCATCATGGTCTGGTTGCAGACGGGCTTCTGTATGGTAGTGCTTTCAGCGGCCCTCAAAGGCGTGCCCAATGAAGTGCTCGAATCCGCCCGCATCGATGGGGCGAATGAGTTTCAACTCTTTTTCAGAGTGATCGTACCGATGATCCAGGGTTCGATCGTCACCGTCTCTACGACAGTTTTTATCGCCATTCTGAAAGTCTTCGATATCGTTTATGTCATGACCAGCGGCAATCATGAGACCGAGGTCATCGCCAACCGCATGTTCGTGGAAATGTTCCAGTTTTTCAATTTCGGAAATGCCAGCGCCCTGGCAGTGATCCTGTTGATTGTCGTTATTCCCATTATGGCCCTGAACATCCGCAATTTGAGAAGACAAGGAATCAACCAATGAAGCGATCGTCGTTTGCTCTTTCTTTGCGTGAATTTGTGGGGCGGTCCTCTGTCAGGGCTGTGATAGTCATTTTGTGTGCCATCTGGTCTATGCCAACGTTGGGGCTGCTTGTGAGTTCCTTTCGCTCGGCCAACGCCATCCGTTCCAGTGGATGGTGGACAGTTTTCTTGCACCCCTTTGAAACCGCTCAGTGGACGGTCGAAAATTACATTACAGTGCTGACTGCAGATGGGATGGGTAATGCCTTTATCAACAGCCTGGTTGTGACCATCCCCTCGACGGTCATCCCCATTACTATCGCCGCCTTCGCAGCTTATGCCTTCGCGTGGATGAAGTTTCCCTTACGCGATCTCTTCTTCACCATGGTGGTGGCCCTGCTGGTAGTGCCCCTGCAAATGGCCTTGATCCCGGTCTTGCGCATGTACACTGCTTTGGATATGAACGGCACGTTCCTTGGCACCTGGCTGGCGCATACTACCTTTGGGTTGCCCCTGGCGATCTATTTGTTGTATAACTATATCTCGCAATTACCCAAAGAACTCTTCGATTCAGTCTATATCGATGGCGCTTCTCACTTCACTGCCTTTACTCGCCTGGTGATTCCCCTTTCCGTGCCGGCGATCGCCTCCTTTGCCATCTTCCAGTTCTTATGGGTTTGGAACGATTTGTTGGTTGCCTTAGTTTTCCTGGGCACCCGCCCAGACGTGGCCATTGTGACCTCGCGGCTTACTGCAATGGTGGGAACCAAAGGGGAGGCCTGGCATTTGCTGACCGCTGGCGCGTTTGTCTCTATGGTGGTGCCGCTGATCGTGTTCTTCTCTCTGCAGCGATACTTTGTACGCGGATTACTAGCCGGGTCCATCAAAGGGTAAAATATGCCGTCATCTCAAATTACGCCCCTCGATGCCATCGATCAAAAATTGATGTTGGCCTTCGAAGGCTATTCACTTCCAGACGGTGTCAGATCCATTGTGCAGAAGCGCCCGGTTGGGGGATTTACGTTGTTTCGCGGCTTAAATGTAGATACCGTTTCTCAGATTCGTGAATTGACCAATGATTTGCAGTCTGCGGCCAGTGATAAATTCGAACTACCCTTACTTATTGCCACCGATCAAGAGGGGGGACAATTCCTTGCGTTGGGGGAGGAGACGACCCAATTTGCCGGGAATATGGCCCTGGGAGCGACTCACGATCCTGATCTGGTAGAGCGGGTGGGAGGCGCACTCGGGCGGGAGCTGCGTGCCCTGGGGGTCAATATCAATTATGCGCCCGTTTGCGATCTTAACACAAATCCTGGCAACCCCAGCCTGGGGATTCGCGCTTTTAGTGATCAGCCTGCCCTGACAGCGCAAATGGCCGCTGCGCTGGTGCGTGGTTTGCAATCCGAAGGGGTGGCCGCCACATTGAAGCATTTCCCCGGAAAGGGTGAAGCCGCACTCGATTCTCACTATCACCTGCCGCGCATCGATCATGATCGCACGTGCCTGGAATCCCGTGAGATGGTCCCGTTCAGAGCGGCCATGGATGACGGTGCCAAATTGGTTATGACGGGGCATTTTGCCATCCCTGCGCTGACCGGCGCGGATGATCTCCCTGCGACGCTTTCCAGGCGAGTGATGACAGACTATTTACGTGGTGAAATGGATTTCGAGGGGGTTGTGATCACCGATGCCCTGGATATGAAAGCCATCACTCAGGGGGCAGGGCAGATCATCGACGTGATCGCCGCCACGCGCGCTGGCGTCGACCTGATGTTGTTGACGAAAGACATGGTGGTCCAAGAAAGAATCTACCAGGGCCTCCAGTTGGCCTTTTCACGGGGGTTGATCACAGCGCGTGATTTGATCCCTTCGGCTGGACGAATTATGAACTTAAAGACTTGGTTGGCCGAGTTTCCACAGCCGGATATGTCCGTCGTGGGGTGTGCAGAACACCGCCACCTGGCCAGGCAAGTCGCTCGAAAGTCGCTCACCTTGCTGAGGGATAAAGAAGGATTGCTCCCTGTGAAGTTAGCTCAAAGGGATCGAATATTGGCGATCATGCCTCAGCCCGTGGATCTCACCCCGGCGGATACATCATCGTTTGTCGAGCCCACCCTGGCGAAGTCATTCCGGCGCTATCATCCCAATGTTGACGAGATCATCCTGCCTCACAATCCGCAGGAGAATGACATCCGTGCCTTGCGGGAACAAGCGCAACCCTATGATTTGATCATCCTTGGGACGATCAACGCGCACCTGAACAAACATCAGTCAGAAATGGCATCTCAAGTCCTGAAACTTGGCGTTCCCACAGTGACCGTCGCACTCCGCAGCCCGTATGACCTTCTGGCCTACCCGGCTGCAAACACCCATATATGCACCTATAGTATTTTAGAACCTTCTATGCAGGCCCTGGCTGAGGCGTGTTTTGAGGAAATCCAAATCGAAGGCAAACTGCCAGTTCAGATTCCTGATCTTCATCCATTTGGGTACCATTGGGAGGTTTAGTATGGGTTTGCGAGCAGAAATCTTCCAACAACCGCAAGTGGTTGAGAATTTGCTAAAGGAGCAATGGCCGCTGATTCAGGATATTGCTCAGGCACTAAAGGATACGAATTTTCAACAAATATTCCTGGCTGCCAGGGGTACTTCGGATAACGCTGGGTTGTATGCCAAATATCTGCTGGGAATTCACAACCGCCTCCCCATTGCCCTCGCTGCGCCCTCCCTTTTTAGCATCTATCAGCGCCCTCCCAATATTCAAAATTCTCTGGTTCTGGGGATATCACAGTCGGGGATGTCGCCAGATATCATCAGTGTTCTGGATTCGGGAAGAAAACAAGGCGCGCCCTCGTTGGTCATAACCAACGATCCGGAGTCACCCATGGCGCAGATGGCAGATTATGTGATCGATATCCTGGCTGGCCAAGAATTCGCAGTGGCAGCGACGAAAACATATACGGCGCAATTGGTGTGTATTGCATTGCTCTCAGCAGGGTTGGCAGAAGATGGTGAGAAGTATGCGGCGTTGAAACGATTACCAGCGTATATCGAAGCGGTCTTGAACCTTGACTCGGTGATTAAATCTATCGCCGAAAGGTATTTCTATATGCAGCATTGTGTCGTTTTAGGGCGGGGATACAACTATGCGACAGCCTTTGAATGGTCCCTAAAACTAAAAGAGCTCAGCTATGTTGTCGCACAGCCCTATTCTTCGGCTGATTTCTTGCATGGCCCCATTGCAATCATCGAACAAGGCTTCCCTGTTATGGTAGTGATCCCTGAAGGAGTGGTATTCAATGAATTACTGGGAGTGGTAAGACGACTCCGAGAACAGCATCACGCAAATATGCTGATTCTCTCAAATTTAGATGAAGCACTCTCATTTTCAGACCATACTATTCGCTTGCCAAAAATGCCTGAATGGCTGAGCCCCATTGTCAGTATCATCCCAGCGCAGCTATTTTGCTATTGGTTATCGAAGCTAAAAGGCTATGATACCGAATCCCCAAAGGGATTAACGAAGATCACCGAGACGATATAATCGAATTTGAAATAAAATAAGTGCGGGCTGCGCTTTGCGCCAGCCCGCACTTATTTTTCTGAATCCCCTTTATTGCTACTTCTTGAAGATCACATCCGTGGGCATACCCGGCTTGAGTTTTCCATCTGGATCGTCCACCGAGAGTTCCACGGCGTAGACTGTGGTCTGGCGCTCTTCCTGAGTCTGGACGTTGCGGGGTGTGTACTCAGCCTGGTCGGCGATGCGCGTGACTACTGCTTCGAAGGTCTCGAATGGGAAGGAGTCAACTTTGAGCTGGGCTGTATCTCCCAGGAAGATCTGGCCGTATTGGTTTTCAGGAATGTAGACGGTTACGGTCAATTCGTCCAGTTGGCTGATGGTCATGGCGGCCACACCGGGTTGGATCAACTCGCCATTTTCGACATTGCGCGTCGTCACGACGCCGCTAATCGGGGTGGTAACAACCAATTTATCGATCAGCACCTGGACCGCCCCTAGGTTGGTCTCTGCGGAGTCGATCTGAGCTTGGGCTACCGCCAGTTCTTCCGCGGTTGGGCGATCTGCTTCGGCCAGGGCTAATTGAGCTTGAGCAAAGGCCACCTGCGCTTCAGCCAGAGCGACATCATCGGGGTCAGGGCCATTCAAAAGGGTATCGTAATCTTCTTGCGCGGAATCGAGCTGCGCATGGGCCACAGCCAGATCGGCCTCCGCGACGGCGATATCGACCTCATTTCCGGTGCCTAGCAGACTGTTATAGTGGCGCACAGCGGAGTCATAATCCTTCTGCGCCTGGGCTTGGACGCTGAAGTATGTTGCCCAAACTTCGGTGTTGTGAATTTCTTTATTCTCGCCATAATCCTTATAATCATCTTGGGCGTCTTCCAGTTCTTCTGCGGCCAGGACCATATTGGCGTAGGCCTGGTCAATGTCCGCTTGAGGGGCGATGTTGGTGTAATTGCGCAGACGACGTTCGGCATCATCGATAGTCTTTTCGGCCGCAGCGATGGTATGTTGCGCCAGGGCTAAGAAAATCTCATTATCATCGTAGAGTGATTCTAAAGCCTGCTCCGCTGAGATCAGTTCCAGGCGGGCCGCCGCGATGGCAGCACCTTTTTCTTCCTCGGTCATGCCCGCCGCGACCAGATCATAGTTCGCTTGGGCAACCGTCACCGCGGACTCAGCCTGATGAAGCTGTGATTCCAGTAATTTGTCCTCGATCCTGAACATGGGTGCATTGGCCTCGACCCGGTCACCTTCATTGGCCAAAACCTCGGCGACGCGACCGCCTTCCTCGGACGAGATCACCACTTCTACAGCTTCGACCGTTCCTGAGGCCTGGATGGATCCGTCATCTTCGTTTTGGGTCGAGAGTTGAGGAATATCCAGATCTGAAACCGAAAATTCACAACTGGTGGTGAAAAGCACCAGGAGGGTGAGAATTGTCAGCAGGATCATCCTATTTTTTGCTTTCATGTTGAACTCCATTCTTAGCGCATACTGGCGATAAATACATCTTCAAGGGATGGTTCGATCAGTGTCATTTGATCGATCTTGACATCCGACTGGTTCAATTTCTTGATAATGATTGGTTTGTGTTCTTCCATATTGGGCGCGATGACATGGACCAGCGACCCGTAAAGTTCTACCTCTTCGAGAGGGATTTCCCCTGCCTGTTGAGCATCTCTCAAGATTTTGATCGTTTTTACCGCATCCGAAGGAACGATTTCCAATACCTGGCCGCGCATTTTGTCGCGCTTGATTTGTTCAGGCGAGCCGTAGGCAATAATCTTCCCTCGTTGGATAAAGGCCAATCGGTGGCAGTGTTCGGCTTCATCCATATAATGAGTGGTAACGAAGACCGTTATTCCCTCGGCAACGAATCGGTAGAGCAGATCCCAAAACGCGCGCCGGGAGACTGGATCAACCCCGGCGGTAGGCTCGTCCAGGAAGATCACTTCCGGCCGGTGCAGGATGGCTGCACTCAAAGCTAGGCGCTGACGCCAACCCCCGGAGAGCTCCTTGGTTTGGGCGTGCTCGCGCCCCAAGAGCCCAGCCATTTCGATGGCCTCGGCGATGCGCTGTTCCATGGCATTTTTGTTGAGACCATATGCTTTGCCGTAGAATTGAAGGTTCTGTAAGACTGTCAGGTCGTTGTATAGGCTGAACCGCTGGGACATATATCCCACACGGGGGCTGATCTGGCTTTCGCCATGCTTGACGCGAATACCCAGGACATCTACTGCTCCCGAACTGGGTTCCAATAATCCTAGCATCATGCGGATAGTGGTGGTCTTGCCGGAACCATTGGGTCCCAGGAACCCGAAGATCTCCCCATGGTTGACATCGAAATCGATGGCGTCTACAGCAGTGAAACCGTCGAAATTTTTGGTCAGCGACCGGACGGTGATCGCGGGTTGGTTGTTTCTCATGGTCCTCTACTAATCCAAGTTCCTTCGCACGAAGCGAAAGGAGAAGGTCACAATCACAATGCCAATCAGACCCAGCGCTAGCACGTGAGGCCAGAGCACATCCAGGCCAGCGCCTTTGAGCAGAATACCCCGCACGATCTCCAACCAGTGGTGCGCGGGGACTATATTTGCGAAGAGTTGGGCCGCTCTGGGCATTCCCTCAACGGGAGCGGCATACCCGGTGAACATAAAGTCTGACATACCCAGCAACATGACCACTAAGAATGCCTGGTGCTGTGATTTCGACATCACCGACACCACCATGCCTTTGCTGAGTTCGACTAAGAGATAGCCAAACGCCAGGATCAACAGCAAAGGCAGGGAGCCTCGAATGGGCACGTCGAAGGCAAAATGGATCATGGCGAGCATCAATACGAAATCGAAAAATCCTACCATGATCACAGGAATGGCCTTGCCGATCATGATCTCCAGCGAGGAGAAGGGCATGACCAGCAATTGTTCCAGGGTGCCCAGTTCGCGTTCGCGTGAGAAGGATAAGGCTGCGAACAATAGCACAGTGAATTCCAGCATCAGACCTAATTCGGCGGGGGTGGTATATAACGCTTCGCTGAGCGCCTCATTGAACCAAACCCGCAGGCTGAAATCGAACCCTGCGAAAGTGTCCGGGTCCATGCCCAGCCGATCGATGACGATCTTCTCTCCAATGCTCCGGGTGACCCCCTCGATTGCCCGCAGAGCTTCTCTGGCGGGAATACTCTCTGCGCCGTTCAGGAGGACAGCCAGGCTGGGGCGGCCGTTGTGGGAAGCCATCTCTTCGGAATAATCAGGTGGGATGATGATCGCTGCGGTGACCTTGCCGCGGTCGAAGGCGTACTCGATGGTGTCCATATCCCCAACCTGGTCTTCCAAAGTGAATGTGCCGGTATTCTCCAATGCCACTACAATAGCCCGGCTGGCAGCAGATTTGTCTTGATCCCAGACCATCAGGGGCAGGTTGGTCATGGGGCGAGAGGTCGCCCACCCGACCACCAGCAACTCCAGCGCGCCGCCGAACAACATGAAGGCTGGCATCCACCAGTCGTTGCGCAGGTGAATGAATTCCTTTTTTACGAGAGCGAAGATGCGTCTGAACATTGATTTGTGGTTACACGTTGACAGGTTAGAACGTTCAAACGTTCAACGTGCTAACGTCATAATCATCCTAATTTCTTCTTAAAGAACAACGCCGCCACGCCTGTGAATGCAAACCCTAACCCGATAAGCATAATCGCGTAGGGCCAGAGCACATCCAAACCAACGCCGGGGAGGAAGACACCGCGAGTGATGGCTGCATAGTGCGTACCAGGCAGTCCCATGGCTTCTAAGCGCATAATTTCAGGCATCGAAGCGATGGGGAAGAAAATACCTGTTAAAAAGAACCCAGGAAAAAAGATCACCAGGAAAGAGAGTGCCAGTGCGGCTGCCTGAGTGGGCATAAATACGCCAACGATAATTCCCAGGCTTAGTATCGCGAATAAGAAGAATGCTGAGAGCACAAAAAATAGCATGAAACTGCCGTTGAAGGGAATATTGAAAATGAGCATCGCAATCAAAGGAATCACGACGACATTGATCAACCCAACAATGATATATGGGATCATCTTACCAACCAGCAGGTCTGCGCGCCCGATCGGGGTTGCCATGAGTTGCTCCAAGGTACCATGCTCGCGCTCGTGCGCCAGGGTCAGCGCTACCGAGAGGGCAGGCATCCCAAGCACCATGGAGATCAGGCCTGGGATGAGATCGTTGCGCGGTTTCAAGCTGGGATTGAACCAGGTGCGGATACGCAAATCGATCGGTTGGAGCGTGTCTAGTGAATAGCCCATCGCCTGGAGTTGGCTGGCGACTGCCTGGTTGACGAATTCTTCCGCCCGCCAGGCGATATGATCGACGGCGAAGGCGCCGCTTTCGGGTTCTGTGCCATCGATGATGACCTGTAAGGGCATCCCTTTGAGGGCCAGCAAATCCTTCGAAAAATTGGGCGCAAGGATCAATACCGCCTTGATCTCCCCGTGCATGAGCATGTCTTCGATCTCGTCCAAGGTATCAACTTGAGCATAAAGGTCAATGTCTTCCCCAGCGGTGATTTGCTGGATGAAAGCGCGTGACAGCGAACTGCGGTCATAATCCAAAACGGCAATCGGCACGTGCTGGATATCCACAGTGAGCGCATAGGCAAATAACAGCAACATCGCAGTGGGTGTGAACAGGACCAGAAATAATGTGCTGCGGTCGCGGAAGATATGCTGGAATTCTTTGCGGGTGACTGCCCAAATGTGGCGGAATGACATGATTAGTATTTATTGGAAAGTATCTGAGAAATTTGTCACTCTGAGCAAAGCGAAGAGTCTCCTGCCCATTGGGCAGAAATTCTTCACCCCTACGGGGGATCACGCCAGAGGCGGGCCTACGGCCTGACAAGAAATTAAAAGATTTTCCGGAGTCCTCTTATAACAAATTTTGAATAAAAAAATTGTGAGCGATTACTTGTTACTTTGCTCTTCACTTTCAATGCGGTGGATGAGGGAAATAAAGGCCTCTTCCATGCGAGTGGGAGCGAGACGGGCTCCATTGATTTGGATGCCTTGTGCCTCAAGTTCTTGTTCGATTTTTGGCAGTTGTTTTTCGCCATCATCTACAAGTAAGTGTAAGGCCTCGCCATAGGTTTGTACTTCGATGACACCGGGCAAAGAAGATGCAATTTGATGTGCGGCCTGCCAGTTTTCTGTGAATACTTCGATCAGATCACCATCGATCTGTTGACGGATTCGTTGTGGAGAATCACAGATCATTAGCTTGCCGCCATACATCAATCCCACACGCGAGCAGCGGTCAGCCTCGTCCATATAGGGTGTGCTGACGATAATGGTGGTGCCGTCGAGATGTAATTCTGTGAGGATATTCCAGAACTCACGCCTGGAGACGGGGTCAACTCCGGTGGTTGGTTCATCCAACAGCAAGATCGGTGGCTGGTGGATCAGGGTGCAGGCTAAAGCTAATTTTTTCTGCATGCCACCCGAAAGGTGAACAGCTCGCCGCTCCCTGAATTCGGTTAACCCCGCGAAGGACAGCAACCTCTCCGTGCGTTCTTTTCGCTCTGCTTTGCTGACATCGTAGAGTTCGGCAAAAAAATTCAAATTTTCCAAAACACTCAACTTGGCATACAGGCTGAACTCCTGGGCCATATATCCGATGCGCGGTTTGATCGATTCGGGCTGGGTCCTCAGGTCATACCCTGCGATCGTGGCAGAGCCCTCAGAGACATACAATAAACCCGCAAGAAGACGAAGTGAGGTGGTCTTTCCAGCACCATCAGGTCCAACCAAACCAAAAAGCTCTCCCGGCTGAATAACCAGATCCAGACAATCAACCGCGCGGTTCTGTTTGAACAGCCGCGTCAATTCGTTGGTTTCGATGATGGCAGACATTAGTTTTGAGATAAGAATTCAGTGATAGTGAACAGTGTTCGTTGTTGCGATTAGGATTGCGGACAACTGATACCTGAATACTGAATTCTGCTCACTGTTTCTTCGCCACACGCACGAGCCAAAGCACGGCCAGCGCACCAAGAGGAGGTTCCACAACGACTCCGACCAATTTAATCGTGTCACTAAACCCCATCGCTGGGATCACGTACCAATCCAATAAACCAACCAAAACGGCAGAGATAATGGCGACAACGATATCACCACCCACGCCAATCGGGCGGTTGTCTTTCCAAATCATCCCCGCAATCCACCCAATGATCAAACCTACAACTACCATGGCAGCGATCAGAATCAAGATTTCCATTTGTGCCTCCTTCTTGGGTCATGTGAGACGTTTCTAAACTGACTGGTCAGTCGATTATCTAATAATATACTAGTTTTTGGTTTTGTCAAGAAACTCCCTTGGAATTGATCATCCAGGGTTTGAAGTCAAGCATCAATCCGTGAAATGGTAAGGGGATTCGCGCATGTGTTTGGAGAGTTGGTATAGCTGAAGAATTTGATTGACTTGCCTTTCACCAAATTTTTGGTTTAGTTGCGCCAGGTCAGATCGAATTTCGATTGCGAACAAGATCTGATCAACAGAGTGAAAATCACCTAATAGAGCTCCTTTGTCATCGATTCCTGGGAGCAGATCCGGGTCAGCTGGTTTTAGGCGGATGAATTCTGGCACTTGCAGGTGTACTGCAAGCGGCTCGAGTTGACTGCGGTAGAGATGGAGCAAAGGCATTATGTCGGCGCAATGATCGACACCCCATTTTGAAAATGATCCCGTGAGCCATTCCGTGCGATTCGCCGCGCCAACGACCATCAGATTGTGAATTTCAGCAAATTGATAAACTACTGTCATCCGGATGCGATGCTTGGCGATAACATAAGCGATGGCTTTGGCGACCCATGAGTTTGCTTCAGGTTGTAAGCGCTCAACAAGGGCGTTGTCATAGCGAGAATTTAGCATGAAAGGTTTCGCAAACTCGATCAATCTCGCCTGCAGCCATCGGTTTGGTATGAATCGCAGGGGTAAAAGCTTATACGAACCGGCAGCTCTGAGAATTGGCGAAATGCGCCTCGTTTTGAGTTGAATCCCCAGTTGTTCAGCGAACAGCTTGGCATGTTTTCGGTGGAGTGGTTTGCTATCACGTTCCGGCATATTGAGCAGATGAACGCGACCTCTTCCCAGCGCACGTACAGTCAGTTTCGCTGCAACTGCGGAGTCTAGCCCACCACTCAATGCCACCACAGCCCCATCCCGCTTGAGCGCGTCCGTCGTGTCACGGATCAGCGCCTCGATCTCCTGGCATACTGGAATGGGGTCGATACCAAGCTCCTTAGGCATAAAAGTGCTCACTTACCTCCTAATTCCATCAATAATCAAATTGATACTCGAGTGGATATGCTTCTCTAGGTCAATAAGATCGTTATCATATACCCAAAGTAGCATGGTCCCCTCGAAGACCGCGCCGATGGCAATGGCGGCCTCTGTCGGGTCGATCTCGCGGTACTCGCCTGAATCAATCCCCTGTTGGATGATAGGGATCAAGATTTCCATATGAATAGCGAGATACGATTTGAAGGCTTTGTGGAAATATTTGGAGCGGAATGCCAGGGAGAGGAACTCAAAGGCGATGGGAGCAAACCTGAGCAGGCGGCGTAAGTCGATAAACACCCGATCGATGTATTCGTAGATTCGCTCTGTTGAGGATTTCTCTACAGAAATCAACGGTTTTAGATCTCGCGACTCCTTTAGAAAGATGCGTTCGAAAATGCCAATGATTATGTCGTCTTTGCTATCGAAATACCAATACAACGTTCCTTTGCTTAGACCAGATTTTTCTACGATGTCATCCATGCGAGATTTTTGCAGACCTTTCTGAGTAAATACATCCGCAGCAGCATCTAAAATCTGATCTTTGCGTTCTTCGCTGACATCTGGGCGAGGGGACATGTGGCCTCCATGAAATCGATATTCTAAACTGACTGGTCAGTCAACAACCATCATAATCCCATTTTTCCCTTTGTCAAGTGATTGCCTCTAATACGAGGTTTGGACTTTGGAGATTTAGCGGTAAAATTGCGCCATTACAGTAATCGAAAAATTAGGGTGTGGGCCGCGCAGCGACCAGCCCCCAAATTTTTGGGAATTTCTTCAAGGAGTACATTTTGTCACGAGTTATCAATCCCAACCGACCTGGAAAAGAACGCGATCGCTTGAAGAAAGCCGTTGCCTTGGCGCTGCGCGAGATGATGAAAGTGCCAGAGCCGAATGAGAACACTCGTGAGATGGCCGCCTTTGTCGCGCTCTCATTGGAGGCCATCACTGAAACGGTCGAGACCACAGTGACTGCCTGGGAGAAGCGCGATTATTGGGTCAAGGCCGACCGCTTTCGTATGGATTGGGTCTGGGCCGATCTTTTGGGCAAACAAATGCGCCAGGCTGTGCAGGTAGAGGATTGGGGCGAAATTGCCCAGGTGGCGGTCCAGGTTGCGCAAGCCTTGGGGGATGTAAAAGTTTCTGAGCGTCACCGTATGGGCACGCCCTGGGTAGGCGCCTGGAAACAATTCAATTCTTGAAAACTTGAAGCTCTAATAATTTGAATAGTAACGCGGTTCCAGCCAGGAACCGCGTATTTTGGATGTTTCTAAACACTTATAATTCTGGCTCTCCATATCCACCCCCACCGGGCGTACGGATGCTGAGGATATCCCCCGGAATCAGATCGACCGTGCCTTTACCGGGGAGAGGGATTTCATCCTCGCCCCTGAGCAGGATGTTTTTACCTGAAATTCCAGGTTGGCCTTTGTTTAGCCCGTAGGGTTTCTGCTCCCTACGTTCTGTCAGTAATGTGACTTGGGCTTCTCCTAATACTTGTACATCGCGGCGGATGCCATCCCCGCCGCGGAATTTCCCTTCGCCGCCAGACCCACGGCGTACTTCATAACGCAAAACCCGTAAAGGGTAGGCGTATTCCAGTGCTTCGGCCGGCGTGTTGAGGGTATTGGTCATATGCGTATGGATTGCTGAGGATCCGTCTTGACCATGCAAAGCGCCCATGCCTCCGCCGATGGTCTCATAATAGGCGAAGGGCCGCGGCTGCTCTGCTCGCGAGTCGATCCCACCGATGGTGACATTGTTCATGGTCCCCTGGCTGGCTGAAGGCACTCGTTCAGGAGCCGCAGCAGCCAAGGCGCCTAAAAGCACATCCGTAATGCGCTGAGAAGTCTCAACATTGCCACCCGCTACCGGTGCGGGATGCTGCGCGTTGACCACTGTACCCTCGGGGGCAATTACCTCTATGGGTACCAGGCACCCGGCGTTATTCGGCACGTCCAGCCCGATCAGACAACGGAATACGTAGTAAACCGCCGAAAGGGTGATGGCATACACTGCGTTGATGCTACCTTTTTGCTGCGGTGCAGAACCGCTGAAATCCACCACTGCTTGATCCCCTTCAATCATAATTTTTACATTGATCAGTACGGGTTGATCATCAATGCCGTCATCATCCATATAATCGCTGAAGGTGAATTCTCCATCCGGCAGAGATTCCAACAGACGGCGGGTCATGCGCTCCGTGTAGTCCAACATGGCGTCCATATAGCGGTTGACTTCCTGAAGGCCGTATTGGGTAGTCATCTCACTGATGCGAGCGGCCCCGCGCTGATTCGCCCCGATCTGAGCGTTCAGGTCGCCCAAACGTTCTTCGGGGGTGCGCACATTAGCGAGCAGCAAATCCATAGCCGCCTGGTTTGTCTCTCCAGCCGCAACCAACTTGATGGGCGGGATGATGATGCCTTCCTGGAATATTTCGCGTGCCACCGGCATTGAGCCAGGAGTCATGCCCCCAACGTCGGCATGGTGAGCGCGTGAGGCCACGAAACCGATGATTTTGGCCTCTCTCCCTAAAGGAGAGGGGATAGGGTGAGGGGTATTGAATACCGGAGAAACTAAAGTGATATCGGGTAGGTGGGTGCCGCCGCGATAAGGATCGTTGAGAGCAATGACATCCCCTGGCTGAAGACCTTTAGGGTCTTCAGAGATCCTAAAGGTCTCGATAGCGGCCTCAACGGAGAGCGGCATCGAACCCAGGTGTACGGGAATGTGGGCGGCCTGGGCGATCATACGGCCCTGGGCATCAAAGATAGCACAGGAATAATCGCGCCGCTCCTTGATATTAGGAGAGTAGCTGGCTTTGCGCAGAACCGCGCCCATTTCTTCGGCGATGGCAGCGAAGCGGTGTTTGAATACTTCCAAGCGGATGGGGTCGTATTTCATGGTTGATTTATGATTGGTGGTTAGTTGTTGGAGGTTAGAAATTGGATGTAGCGGTAGGAGAATGGGTATTGGATTCTAATTTCAAACATCCAATATCCAATTCTAATTTCCAATCTCCAAGACAAGATTCAGATATGGATCAACGCGAGCTGTGTCACCCTGACCGATCAGGATGGTCGTGTCGTCAAGAACTACGATGGCAGATCCTTGAATTTGGTTTCCAGGCCGCAGCGCCTCACCCCGGTAGAAGGGAATAATTTCTGAACCTGTGGAAAAGGTGACCGGGTACTTGTCGATGAACGCACTAGATGCATTTGAATCTGCTACCGGTTGGGGATTGATCTGAGGTGATGGGACCTGCCCTATCGCACGCACTCTTAAGTTGACGATCTCGATCTCTCCGTTTGGGCGGTCATAGCCATACGTATTGCTGTGAGCCTGGTGGAAGTCAGCGATGAAGCTTTCCCCGAAGGGGATATTGAGTTCGTACGATTGACCGCGGTAGCGCATGTCCAGGGAAGGCTGCAAGGCAATATCCCCTTTTTCAAGCCCTTCATTGAGAAGATCACTCTCCCCCTGAAGGGTGAGGGGGGTAAATCGTTCAAGGATAACTGATGGAGGACAATCCCCCGGAAGCATGACGGTTTGTGTATAGTCCTTGATAACGTCGGCGGCTAACATGCCAAAGGCGGAAAACGTCGAGGCATAGGGGGAGATCAGCACTTCAGGAATGTGCAAGCGGCGCGCCAGGTCGGCTGCATGTAAGCCTCCGGCCCCACCAAAGGAGAGCAGGGTGAAATCGCGCGGGTCATGGCCTCGCTCCACCGAGATCACCCTCAAGGCGCGTTCCATGTGCGCGTTGGCGATCTCGATCACACCCAGGGCTGTCTCAATCGGCGAAAGGCGTAATTCATCTCCGACGCGTTTCAAGGCTTCTTCAGCCAGCTGGGGATAAAGCGGCATCGCCCCGCCGAGAAAGTCGTCAGGAGGAATTCGACCAAGTAAAAGATTGGCGTCTGTAACCGTGGCTAATCGTTGATTGACGGCGGATAGGAGGCTGGATTTACCCTTGTGCGGTCCTCCGGCTTCCGTCTTCCCATAACACGCCGGACCGGGGTCCGCGCCTGCACTCTCAGGACCGACACGCAATGCTCCACCTGCATCGACGTAGGCAATCGAACCACCGCCCGCACCGATAGTGTGGATATCGAGCAACGGGATCCCAATGGGATGGCCGCCGACTTCGGCTTCGGTAGTGATCTGGGGTTGGCCATCGATTAATGTGACGTCAGTAGATGTACCGCCCATGTCGAAGGTGAGTAATTTGATGTTAGATGTTGGAGATTGGATTAGGTCACCAACATACTGACATCCCACCACACCACCTGCGGGACCCGACAGGATGCAGCGCACTGCAGAAGATTTGGCTTCGTTCACGCTAATGCTGCCGCCATTGGATTGCATGATTTGGAGGGAAGCCGTTGAAGGTTGGGAGTCGGATGTTGTTGATTGGATATTCGAATAAAAGCGGGTCTCTAATTTGGTGAGGTAGCGGTCTAATACCGGGGAGACGTAGGCGTTGACCACGGTGGTGCTGGCGCGCTCATATTCACGGTACTCAGGCAGAATTTCATGAGAGGCCGAGGTAAAGAATCCTTGGGCGCGCAATTTTTCAGTGATGTGCTGTTCGTGATCTGGATTGACGAACGAGAATAGAAGTACAACTGCTACACTTTCCACTGGAGATTGCTGAATAGTGGATTGGAGTTTGGAGATAATTTGGTCAACGTTCTGGTCTTCTAATTCAATGATGGGGCTACCAAGGTAATCAACACGCTCATCAACTTCCAGTCGCAGATCTTCCGGAACCAGGGGTGGTGCTGGTCGGGAGGCAAAATCATACAATTCGGGGCGGTTCTGACGCCGGATTTGCAGCACGTCTTTGAAGCCGCGCGTCGTTACTAACGCAGTTTTGGCCCCCTTTCGTTCTAACAATGCATTCGTGGCCACCGTGGATCCGTGAATGATGTTCAACAGTATGTCATTTCCAACCATTTTCTTGATCTCTCCCAAACCTAGGAGTACGGCTTCCGCCGGATCATGGGAAGTAGATGCAATTTTGAAGGTCTCGATCTCGCCCGTAGAAGGATCAAAAACAACGAAGTCGGTGAACGTGCCACCGATGTCAATCCCGATGCGTATACTTGAATGCGAGTTTTTTTGGGGTGGTTTTTGCATGGCCTGAAGTATAGAAGAGGCCGAGCGAACTCGCAAGAGGATTTCACCAGGTTGGTATATAATTATGCGCTGTTGATGGGTAGCCCACCTTGGTCGGGCATGAAGTGCAATGATTGTTTTGTCAGAGACCCACTTCCAAAGTGTTTGCTAGGTATAAAGAAAGTAATCTTGAACACACAAAACTCACCAATCAAAAATAAGCTGAGATTCCCTAGAGCCTATCTTACGTTGAGTTTTGGGATCCTGGCGCTGGGTTTTTCCGCGATCTTCGTGCGCGCTGCAGATGCGCCCGGCACGATGACGGCGTTCTACCGCATGACGATCGGCTCAATCTTGGTTGTATTACCCTTCTTGGGGCAAGTTCGGCGAAAGCCTATCACCTCAAACCGCCGTGCGATTTGGCTATCCATTCTCGGGGGCATATTCTTTGGACTCGATCTCTCTTTTTGGACAACGGGAATTGTGCTGAGCGGGGCTGCTATCCCCACACTAATGGCAAATACCGCCCCAGTTTGGGTCGGTCTGGGAGCCTGGGTGCTGTTTCGGGAAAAACAAAACGGCAAGTTCTGGTTTGGATTACTGATTGCCATGCTGGGAGCGATGGTTATATTAGGGAATGATTTTTCCAAAGCGTCTCATTTTGGGGTCGGTGGCGTATTAGGTTTATGCGCGGCGGTCTTCTATGGTGCCTATTACCTCGTTACCCAACGCGCACGCTCCCATGTGCGCACCCTGACATATTTTTGGATCACAACCACATCTTCAGCCCTTTTCTTGTTCGTTGTTAATCTAGTATTCCGACACTCCTTTTTCACTTACGATACCTCAACGTACCTAAATTTTCTTGGAGTAGGAGTTGTAGTACAGGTATTTGGATGGGTTGCCATCAACTACGCCCAGGGACATGTCCCTGCCGCGATCGTCTCAACCACTTTATTGGCGCAACCTGTGCTGACCGCTTGCATCGCCTGGCTGATTTTTGGTGAAGCACTAACCCTTTGGCAAATGATTGGCGGGGCAGCTGTGCTTGGGGGAGTGTACATCGTGCATCGCAGCAGATCGAACGACAATTAAGGAAATCTAATTTAAATATCGGATGTGATGGTATGCATTTCCGTGTAGGATCGGTATATGAATTCTGAGAAAAAAGTTACGTGGAGCGGGATGCTCAATTTGATGGTCGTCTATTTTGTGTGGGGCAGCACGTATCTGGCCATTCGAGTTGCAGTTCGAGACGGGTCTGGGTTCCCGCCCTTCGCCTTAGGCGCGCTGCGAGTTTTGCCCGCGGCATTGATCTTGATCGCCTGGGGGGCAGCGTCCCGCAAGCGCATAAAGATATCCCGCCAAGAATTTGTTACGTTGTTGTTTTCGGGTCTGTTGCTCTGGCTGGGTGGTAATGGTCTGGTCAATTGGTCTGAGCAGCGCGCTGATTCCAGTGTGGCCGCGCTGACCATTGCTGCCACACCCATTTGGGTGGCGATTATCGAAGCGATCCTTGACCGGCGCATGCCCTCAATGCGCTTCATTGGGGCCCTCTTGATCGGCTTTTCGGGGATCGCGGTCTTGAGTTGGCCGGTTTTGCGCACTGGAGTCAGGGCTGATATCCTATCTATCCTAGGTCTTTTAGCCGCGGGCTTAAGCTGGGGGTCTGGCACTATTCTGCAGAGTCGCCGGCCAGTGGGAGTTCAGTCGGTAGTCAGCTCCGGTTACCAACAACTCTTTGGTGGGATTGGCTTCGTATTGATTTTTGCCCTAAGCAATGAACCCGTTCCTAACCCTGTCCCTGAAGCATGGTGGGCTTGGGGCTATTTAGTAGTGTTTGGCTCGATCTTCTCGTTTACGGCTTATGTGCGCGCCGTAGAACTATTGCCCACCAGCGTTGTCATGACCTATCCCTATGTCAACCCTATCATCGCGGTGATCCTCGGTTGGGTAATTCTGAACGAGCCCATCACAACTTGGACCCTCGCAGGAGCCGTCTTGGTCCTATTGGGCGTCGCAGGCATATTCCATGAACGTCGTAGAAATGGATCGAGAACGTAGGTCTCGGTTATAATGGAGCCCTATTCACAATACTCTGGAGCACAATATGCGCACGGTTGATCTTATTGTAAAGAAGCGGGATAAAGGCGAACTCACTAAGGATGAAATCGAATTCTTCATCAACGGCTATGTGAGTGGCGATATCCCAGATTACCAGGCCTCCGCCTGGGCGATGGCAGTGCTGCTAAACGGCATGACTGCTCAAGAGACTACTGATCTGACCTTGGCCATCGTAGCATCGGGGGAAACCATCGACCTTTCAAAGGTGGTGCCCATCGCTGTGGACAAACATTCCACTGGCGGTGTCGGCGACAAGACTACGCTGGTGGTAGAACCCTGGGTGTCTGCTTGCGGTTTGCCGGTGGGCAAAATGTCTGGACGTGGTTTGGGCTTCACCGGCGGAACCCTTGACAAAGTCGAATCAATCCCTGGGTTCGATATCTCCCTGACGACTGAAGAATTCCTGGAACAAGTCAAGGATGTTGGCTTGGTGCTGGCTGGGCAGACGGCAGATTTGGCTCCGGCGGATGGCAAGCTTTACGCTTTGCGCGATGTCACTGGAACAGTAGATTCGATTCCCCTGATTGCTTCCTCCATCATGAGCAAAAAGATCGCCGGTGGCGCCCACGGCATTGTCCTGGATGTCAAATCAGGCTTGGGCGCTTTTATGGATACCCTGGACGAAGCCCGTGAGCTGGCCTCTTTGATGGTCGATATCGCCAGGTTGGCGGGCCGTAAGGCCGTTGCCCTGCTCTCCGATATGAACCAACCTTTGGGATACGCCGTTGGCAATGCCTTGGAAGTCAAGGAAGCGATTGAGACGCTGCAAGGTGGAGGGCCGGCTGATTTCAGGGAACATTGTCTCGAAGTGGCCGCCCACATGTTGACTTTGGGCGGGATTGCCGAAAATGTGGAGGTTGCTGTTCCCAAACTAGAGGAGGCTTTGAAGAAGGGCCTCGCCTGGGAGCGCTTCCGCGAATTGGTGAGCGCGCAGAGGGGAGATGTGGCATATGTCGATAACCCTGACTTGCTCCCCAAGGCTACCATCGTAGAAGCGGTCGTTGCGCCGCGGTCGGGATATTTGGCGACCATTCATGCCCGAGAGATCGGAGAGGCCGCAGTCGTCCTGGGCGCTGGGCGTGCCAAAAAGGACGACCCCATCGATCATGCGGTAGGCTTCGAGATCCATCACAAGGTTGGTGATAATGTAAAAGAAGGGGATGCGCTGTTTACCGTACATGCCAGCGATCAGGCCAAATTCGCAGAAGCACGCCAGAGGTTGCTCGCGGCTCACACCTGGAGTGATGACCCCGTCGAACCGCTGCCGCTCTTTTATGGGGTGATTCAATAAGTAACTCTACTGCAAAAAGCCACCAAGCGAGTTTCCCGCCGGAATATATAGGGGTGGTTGCGGAGCAACCACCCCTATATATTCCGGCGGAAGCCCTCGTCAGATATTTTTTTCCCGTGGAGTTATAAGCAAAAAAAAGAAACCGGGTTTCTTAATCTAAGCCTTCAGGGCTGGGATAATCTCATCCGTGAAAGCCTTCAAATTCTCCTCGGAATACAACCCTTTGACATTGAAGATCAGATGCTCAAAACCTATCTCTTGAAGATATTTCCCGCGTGAAATTACCTCGTCCACTGAGCCTTCTTGGAAATCAGCTGTCTGTAGCACAGTCTTCTCGACCTCTGCATACGGTCTGCCTAGATCGTCACAATGACCTTGCAGGATCTCCAGGCGTTCCTTGATGATATCGTCCTCCGCGCCGCCAAAGAAGTTGCAGGCATCGCCATATTGAGCCACGAAGCGCAGAGTTTTCTTAGGGCCCATGCCGCCGATCATGATGGGAGGGTGGGGCTTGCTGAGCGGCTGGGGGTTATTAAGGGGGTAAGGCAGCTTGAAATGCTGTCCCTGGTACTCCGAAGTATCACCTGACCACATATGCTTGGCAATTTTTAGGATTTCTTCTAATTGCTCGAAGCGTTCCTTCATCGGCGGGAAGCGCATGCCCAGGCTGACCGTTTCGTGTTCATACCAACCCGCGCCGATGCCAAAATATGTGCGCCCACCTGCCAGCACATCCAACGTGGACATCATTTTGATCACCAGGGCGGGGTGGCGATAGATCACGCCCCCCACCAGAAGGCCGATAGTGACCTTCTCGGTCAGCCCGGCAAAGAATCCCAGAGTGGTGTACCCTTCGATCATCTCGGTCTCGGGTTTGCCGAGCCAGCCACCCAGCTGGAAGAAATGGTCCATCACGAATAGGCTGTCGAAACCGCCCTGGTCGATGGTTTGGACAGTATCTTTAAGCCAGTCACGCATATTTTCTGGTGTACTGGGGCGGAATTGAGGAATTTGTAAACCGATTTTCATCTATGGTCTCCTTTTCGATTCTTGTCTTCAATTTACATGGGAGTTACGAACTTGATGCGGATTGGACTAGGAATAGGGGATGGGGTATAGCCCCCACGCCCTATTCCCAGCCATTTTATCGGTGTACCCAAAGGTATTTGTTCAAATCCACACGGTCGCGGGCATCGAACTGGACACCTTCGGCTTCGAGAAGCATACGTTGCTGCTCGGCACCACGCCGCAGACTGATCTTCCCCTGGGCGTTGATCACGCGCTGCCAAGGCACATCTGCCGGGCAACCCGCCATGGCGCCGCCCACCCATCGGGCACCAAAAGCCAGGTAATCCTTGGGATCCATATTTCCCGGGGGAGGGATCATCTCAGCGATGCGGCCATAGGTGGTCACTGTGCCAGAGGGGATTTGACGAACGATATCCCAAACCTGTTCCTTGAATGCCATAGGGTCTGGGGGAGAGGTAAATTGTGGGGACATACTGCACCTCGTTCTACGATGCGCTCATTTTTCGCAGCAAATCTTCCAGGCTGAAGGACTTGCGAGTATCGATATATTTCAAGACGAAATAAAAGGCCAAAATGTAAATGAATGTCAAGACTAATGCTATGGGTGTGCTGACTGCGTCTTGATAGAAATACCAGATATCACGATTAGGGGTACGCGCGGCGAGTAAGTAAATTGGCCAGATGTGTACGGCGTGGTGCACAACATAGGTCGTTAATGAGTACTTGCTGTAAAGGCGGATGAATCCAGTACGATTGGGTTTAGAGGAATCTAGGAGATCGAATCGCCGCCATAGGAACCAAAATGCCAGCAATATGAAGCCAATCATGCCAATCACGTAGGTGGTCGACGCCGGGTAGAAAGAGTATGGGCTCAGGTACCATCCCGATCCAATCGGGAAATACTCACCCATGATCATCCCGATGAACGAAACTACGAGCAATATGATTCCCACGATGGGGATGCCGCGGGCGAACTTTGTGTTGGTCTCACCTGTTTGAAATATCACTCGTCCTAAACAGAGTCCACCGATAGGGAACACCAACCAGGGCAGCAAAGGGAAATACCCGTGTAAATTTACACCGAGCAGGATATCCCCTAATTCAAAATTGTAGCTGTACTCTTCGAGGTGCCAGTGAGAGTTATAATCTGTCAATTCTCGTAAGGGCGGAGCGATGATCAGGATCAGCAGAGCCAGGGCGAGCAAGTATTTCACTGGTACCCTGCGCAGTGCGTACAGAACCATAGTGGAGATCCCGATCATTGGCAAAATATCCCAGTTGAATATTTCTTCTGGCATCCAGATGATAACGGCGAATAGCAGCCCGAAAACGACGATGAGAATCCCGCGCTTGATAATGAACCCGCGCATGGTTGAAGCCTTTGTGCCGATCGTCTGCTGCTTATCCAACCAGAGCCACAAACTGAGCCCCACCAAAAAGGTGAAGATTGGCGCAGCAAAGCCTCCCAGAAATGTAGAAATATCGTAGAGTAGCCGCGTGGCATGCTCTTTAGGAGACAAGTTCCCAACGAAATGCACCTGGATCATCAAAAGGATGGCAGTTGCCCGTAATATGTCGATGGAGAATAGCCGGCGCATGTCTAGAGGGTTTGGATGATCTGGATGAGGACGTACAACCCAACGATCCCCAGCGGAATGCCCGTAAACACGCCTGCCCCCAGACTGTCCCGGAAGGTTTTAGTTTTGATCGCGCCGAAGACATGCACCAGCCCGTTGCCCAGGGCCAACACACCACTGGTCAGCAGCCCCAGGAACAAGCCAGCACGATATTCCACCAGGATCAGCGTGAAGGCAACGAAATTCAACGTCACCAATACAGATGCGGCGACCAGGTATTTGCCCAAGGTATGGGCGACTTTGTAGGCACCACAGCCTATTTCTTCGAGGATGTGCAAAATTTGGAGCAGCATCATCAGTAAATAGCTGAAAGTTAATGTCGTCATTTGGGCTCCTTTGTGTGATTACCCAATTCTAACCGATAGTGATCAACATGATGGCTGCGGTACAGAGCGAAACGCCCAACCATTGAACGGGTGAGATCTTCTCTTTTAAGATCAGCATCGATAATAACACTGTCCCTGCCGGATAGAGCGATGAGAGCACTGCCGCGATATCCAGTCGCGTAAAGCGAGTGGCATACAGGTAGAACATATTCCCCCCGGCATCCAACAATCCTGAAATCAGTGCCAGGTATGAGGTGTTCAATTTGGGTAGGGGCTGTTTGTTTTTTCTAATTAGGATGATCGCGAGAAGAACAGAGACCAATTTGGCTACCACTAAGGGAGAGAACACTTGCTGCCCATCGATCTGCGCGATCAGGGTCAAGAATCCCCCAAATCCGATCCCAGCCAATACGGCCAGTCCAAAGCTGGCGTTCATTATTTCGCGGTTCCCATTTGATTGCCGAGTTACGAACCCAATCCCCAATAATGCCAGTACGAAGCCGACCAACGGCGCAAAGCCAGGAAATCCCTGTACTACCATGCCTGCAATTACAGGGATGATCGCACCGATGACACCTGCAACGGGGGCTACGATGGCGGCACTCCCTATGGATAGCCCTTTATAGAGGGCAGCCAGTCCTAGCGCCCCAGATACTCCCGCCATTATTGCGAAGATCGTGCTCGATCTTGAAGGTAGCGTCTCCCCCAAAATCAGCGCCAGCACAAGCACGAGAAGCAGGCTGCTAATCGAAGTCAGAAAGAGAACCTGGAATTGATTGATCCGCCGGGCGGCGTATCCACCGCAGAAATCCCCGCCGCCCCAGGAAATAGCCGCAGCTAAAGCAAACATGATACCAATAATTGGAGGCAATTTATGAAATCCTTAAATCTCTCTTGGTGAATAGGTGACCTTGAACTCAGTCCCCGAACTATCAGTCAATTGGATGTTTCCATCAAGCTGATCGACAAGCGAATTGACCAGCTTGAGACCCAGTGATGCGCTGTTGCGAAAATCAACCGTATCAGGTATGCCGATGCCGTTGTCGCTGACGACTAGGGCTACTTGATCGTGAGGGTATGTTTTGATAGAAATGCATATTTCGCCCGGTTGATCGCCAGGAAAGGCATGCTTAATGGCGTTCGATAACAGTTCATTGCAGATTAGGCCGCATTGGATTACATCATCAACGATCATGTAAACCGGATCAGCCTCAATTTTCAAAGTAATTTTTTGTGATGATATCTGGTAGGTTGCGAGTAACTCTGCAGCCAGATCGCGCACGTATTCAGCAAAGTCGATTTGGGTCAAGGTTTCAGACTTGTACAGTTTCTCAAGCACTAGCGCCATGGTTCGAACACGGTCTTGTGCCTGGATAAAACCGATCGAGCTATTGGGATCCTGGCACTGTTGCGCCTGCAACGATAACAAACTGGAGACAATTTGAAGATTATTTTTGACCCGATGATGAATTTCCTGGAGGAGTGTCTCCTTTTCTGTTAGTGAGCCCTGCACCTCTTCATAGAGGCGGGCATGTTCAATAGCTACGGCAGCCTGATCGGCCATCGCTGTGCAAAGATTGATTTCAGCGGGTGTGAAGATTCGCGCATGATCCGATTGATCTAATTCGATTAGCCCAATAACCTGGTTGCCAACTTTAATCGGTATCAGAAGTAGTGAGAATATTTGCATGCGCTGCATCAGATCAATCTCATGCTGGTCAGCTTGCGGATCGGATATATTGAGGTTGAGAGGGCGTCCGGATTCTAGAACCCTTCGTGTCGCTGGGTAATCATCAAGCGCATAGGAGGTGCCGATGGCATCTGCCCAGTCAGGAAACTGGTTTCGGTATTCAACCCAGGTGACGACCGCGTCCGCCTGCTGATCCCAGTGGGAAAGTGTGCAGCCGTCTACATCGAGAGCAGTTGCCATTTGCTTGGATATATTTCGGAGGACACTGTCTAGCTCAAGTGAGGCCGATACTGCGCGCGTTGTTTCGAGAAGGGTTGTCAGTTCGAGTGTGCGTTGATTCAAATTGGTTATATTGCGCAAAACTACTACGTGGCCAACGGCTCGCTCGCGCCAATCGATGACTGGTGATGTGCCTACATCATAGGTGCGCTTGGATCCTCCCATAGCGATTGTAAACTCACTATTGCCCTCAACATCTTGAGTATGTTGTGCCAATCTAGGCCAAACCTCAAACAGGGTTTGGCCAATTACTTGCTTGCTAGGGGTTTCGATTAGCGCTTCTGCAGCCAGGTTCAGGTCAGTAATGCGATTTTCGCTATCCAATACAACGATGCCATCGTTTATGCTCTCGATGACAGCTTTGTGTGACACCATCAGGATATCAAATCGTCGTAAAGGGGCTAACGTCAAAGCTACGATCACGACGCCAACAATGAAGCCGATCGATGTGGCCACATAGGGTGGAAGTGGACTCACTCGAAACGTGTCGAAAATGGTTCCCAACCAGGCAATTGTAGTAGCAAACCCCAGTGCGGTTGCTTGCCCCCGGTAGAGATTGCGAGAGTGAGTGAATAACTGGATATGTAAGACACTGCCCAGTATCAAAATAGAATACGAATACAAAATAAAGATCCAAGTCCAAACCCCATAGGATTGCATTCGTGAACTGCCAGTGCTGGTGATGAATTCGCTGTTTGTCCATACCAGATTGTGCGCTTCATTTGTAAAGGTCAACGCCAGGGCGAGGAGCGGTACGATCGACAACAACAATAAATTGCGGGGGGTCAACCAGTTTTGGCGTCCAGTGTAGATGATCGAGTACACTAACCAGGCTGTGGGTGCGGTCACATATCCTAAATATTGCACCTTTGTCCAAAATGTCTTGGTTTCAAGATTCGGACTGATTTCTTTACACATACATGAAGACGACATGCGCAGTAGCTAAAAGGACTATGATGCCGATTTTGGATGCAGGATTGTGCCGCCGTCTCAGAAAAACAAATATCGCTGTAAGTGTTAATAGAACTGCTGCTATGAGTGGCAAGATGGTCGATGGGGAGCTAATCGCCATGATCATAATGTGTACTTCACTTCGCAACGCACCTGAACTATCTAACCTAAATTCAGTATATCACTGAACGACGATCTCTTTGCGAGCACTTGTGTTGGCTCTCTAGGAATCGTCGCGGAAGGTGCAAAAAAAATTGGGATATAGGGCGTGCTCCGCACGCCCTATATCCCAATTTCTAGAGATCACCAGGGAATTCCTAGAGACCCATTGTGCTATTAGAATGTTCAGGCCAAGTCGAAGCGATCCGCGTTCATCACCTTGTTCCAGGCCGCCACGAAATCATGCACGAACTTCTCTTGAGAGTAGTCCTGAGCATAGACTTCGGCGAGCGCCCGGAGCTGAGAATTCGAACCGAAGATGAGGTCGACACGCGTGCCGTTCCACTTTATTTCACCTGTTGCCCGATCACGACCCTCAAACACGTTTTCGTCTTCCGAGGTCGCCTTCCACTCGGTACTCATGTCGAGCAGATTGACGAAGAAGTCATTGGTGAGCGTCTCCGAGCGTTCAGTGAAGACACCATACGGGGACTGTTCGAAGTTGGCGTTTAAAACGCGCATCCCGCCCACGAGGACTGTCATCTCAGGCGCTGTAAGCGTCAGAAGTTGTGCACGATCTAGAAGCATTTCTTCTGTCGGTACGCTGTACTTGGCTTTGAGGTAATTGCGGAAACCGTCTGCGGCTGGTTCGAGAACGGCGAATGACTCCACGTCAGTTTGTTCTTGCGATGCATCCGTGCGTCCTGGCGTAAAGGGAACGATAACATCATGACCAGCGTTCTTTGCAGCTTTTTCGACACCTGCACATCCGCCGAGTACGATTAGGTCGGCAAGTGAAACTTTCTTTTCACCCGATTGTGCGTTATTAAATTCATTTTGGATTCCTTCGAGGGTATTAAGCACATTTCCCAATTGTGCAGGCTGATTGACTTCCCAATCTTTCTGCGGTGCGAGACGGATGCGTGCTCCGTTCGCTCCGCCGCGCTTGTCAGAGCCGCGGAACGTGGAGGCTGAGGCCCAAGCGGTTGAAACCAGTTGGGAGACAGACAGTCCCGAAGCGAGGATCTTGCCCTTTAGTTTGGCAATATCCTCAGCGTCGATCAACTCGTGGTTGACCGCGGGGACTGGATCTTGCCAGATCAATTCTTCTTCAGGTACTTCTGGGCCGAGATAGCGAGCGCGGGGGCCCATGTCGCGGTGGGTCAGTTTGAACCAGGCACGGGCAAAAGCATCCGCGAATTCTTCGGGGTTCTCGAGGTAGCGCCGTGAGATCTTCTCGTAGATCGGATCGAAACGCAGGGAGAGATCCGCCGTGGTCATCATCGGACGGTGCTTCTTCGACGGGTCGAAGGCGTCAACCACCATGTCCTCATCTTCCACATCCTTGGCCAGCCACTGATGCGCGCCTGCCGGGCTTTTGACTAACTCCCATTCGTATTTGAACAGCACTTTCAAGTAGCCCATATCCCATTGGGTTGGGTTCGGCTTCCAGGCACCTTCGATGCCGCTGCCGATCGTGTCGATACCTTTGCCGCTACCAAAAGTGCTTCTCCAGCCGAGCCCTTGCTCCTCGATGCTAGCGGCTTCCGGTTCGGGACCCACATGCACCGGATCACCAGCCCCGTGAGATTTGCCAAAGGTGTGTCCTCCAGCGACCAGCGCAACGGTTTCCTCGTCATTCATGGCCATGCGCGCGAAGGTCTCACGGACGTCGATACCTGAGGCGGCCGGGTCCGGTTCGCCATTCGGCCCTTCGGGGTTCACATAGATGAGACCCATTTGCACAGCAGCCAGTGGATTCTCAAGCTCACGGTCACCAGTGTATCGCTTGTCACCGAGCCACTCACTTTCTGATCCCCAGTAGATGTCCTCCTCTGGTTCCCAGACATCCACGCGCCCGCCGGCGAACCCAAAGGTCTTGAACCCCATTGACTCCAGCGCGCAGTTGCCAGCAAGAATCATCAGGTCAGCCCAGGAGATTTTGTCCCCGTATTTTTGCTTGATCGGCCAGAGCAACCGACGCGCCTTGTCGAGGTTGACATTGTCGGGCCAACTGTTGAGAGGCGCAAAGCGTTGCGTACCGGTCTCTGCCCCACCGCGTCCATCCCCGGTGCGATAGGTGCCCGCGCTATGCCATGCCATACGGATGAATAGACCGCCGTAGTGACCATAATCGGCGGGCCACCAGTCTTGCGATTCTGTCATTAGCGCATAGAGATCCTGCTTCAGCGCTTCCAGGTCTAGTTTCTTGAATTCCTCAGCATAATTGAACTCCTCACTCATCGGGTTGCTCAAGCGAGAGTTCTGATGCAATATTCTTAGGTTCAACTGGTCGGGCCACCACTCCCGGTTGGACGTGCCCCCGCTGCTGGCAGTGGGATTATGATGCACAGGACATTTGCTATCGTTACTCATCGAATTGTCTCCTTCCGTTGTCTGAAATTTTGAATAGCGATCCTTTGATTGATCGTCTTTCTAAACGATGGGGACTACTTTTTTTGAATCAGTAATTCGCAAAAATTACCCATTACTCTTTATATTGTACAAAAAAGTTATATAGTTGTAAAATATAAGTAGACTATTCTATCTATAGTTTTAAACTATAAGGCAAATCCTCATGGAAATTCACCAGTTGGAATATTTTATTGCGATCGTCGAAACCGGTGGTTTTAGTCGGGCTGCTGAACGCTGTAACGTAGCTCAACCTTCTTTGAGCCAACAAATCAGGAAACTCGAAAACGAGCTCGGACAACCTCTTTTCGACCGGCTTGGACGAAAAGTTGTTCTTACAGAATTCGGTAAGTTGCTTTTGCCGCGCGCTAGAACGATCCTAGGGGAACTGCAAAGCATAAAAATTGATTTGCTCACAGATATTCAGGATGGGCACGGCACCCTAACAGTGGGATTCATACCAACAATTGCGCCCTTTGTATTACCGGGTGTTATCCGCAGATTCAGCCAGAAATTCCCCAATGCAATTCTCGAAGTCCACGAAGATCTGACCGATGAACTGATCCAAAAAATCATCGCGGCTGAATTGGATGTTGGTATCACCAGCTTGCCGATTAAGAATAAATTGATTCAAACTGAAGAATTGCTAACTGAACCCCTATTAGTAGCTACTTCTCAGAAGTACGATATCGTTAATCGGGCTGCGATCCAGATCAAGGAATTGGACAATTTCCCCTTCATCGCCCTCAGCGAAGTCCATTGTCTGGGTGAACAGGTACAGTCCTTCTGTTATCAACAAGATGTCGACTTGAATATTGTCTGTCACACAGCCCAACTCTCTACTGTGCAAAACTGCATTGCTTTGGGTTTGGGAGTCTCGCTGGTCCCAAATGCGTTGGCCATAAATAACCCATCGGGCCAGATCATGTATCGGACCATCAGTGATTCTGCACCTCAACGAAAAATCGCGGCTGCGTTCCATGCCAGGCGGCATTTATCATTTCTCAGCAAAGCGTTTATTGAGATCGTTCGACAGGAGTATCCCCACGATCACTTCGAATAACAGGTGTGGTTATTTAGAACACGGTGAACTCACTTGTTGGGCTAAAGGGTATTTAGCAGTTTCCCTGGTTGATGGCGATAGGTATCGATGGGTATGTCGCCACTTGTCAGTCCCAGCAACGTGTCAGTTAATAGCTGGTTCACGGGGGTAGGAACCCCCAATTCTTTCCCGGCGCGCACGACCGCACCATTGAGATAATTGACTTCGCTCCTGCCCCCCCCGCTGTGCAGGTCGATGTGGAAGGAGGGCATCTTACCGCCGCGCCCTCCCCCAACAGCTTTGCCCATTAAGGGGCGAGAGATATTCAGCGGTAGATACTTTGCTGCGATTGCCAGAGCCCTGACAGGTGTGCCAGGCAAATCGACCACGGAAATATTTTGGGCCCTCATCACCTGTAATGCCTCGCGCAATTGAGCGATCTCAAGCTGGAACAAACCTGGATGTGCAAAGATTTCTGCAGGGCTCATGTCCAGGATTGCAGCTGAGGCGTTGGCTAGCAGGTTGGTTAGCATTTTAGACCATTTCATATCGCCAGCACGGCGATAATAGCGACCATTTAAGCCAGCCTCCTCGAATGCCCTGACCAGTTCAATCGAAAGGGGATGCTCCCCAGCAATACCTACCCCTCGCAAGCGCTCGAGGACGATATCCCCGGCTGCTCGGCGACCGATGGCCGAGGTGACGGTGCCAGCGATGACATTGTCAGCGCCAAGAGCATCAGCCAGGGTGAGCTCGTTTTCTATTCCATTAGAGAGACACAAGAACGTGGGAAGCGAGGAGCGGTATGTAGGTAGCGATTCGATAAATGCTGCGGTGTGATAGGATTTCAGGGCGAAAAGGGCAATGTCGAAATTTTTGGTTGAGCCCGTTGAAGTGGCTAGTGCCTCTTCAATTGAGGGGACCACCACCGGGTTAGAGATTTGATATTCCCCATCGGTGAGGGACAGTTTTAATCCTCGAGAATTAAGTTCTTCTGCCACCTGCGGGCGTTCCACGAAAGAAACCTCGTGTCCTGCCAACGCCAGAGAGCCCCCAATATATGTGCCAATTGCCCCAGCCCCTACAGTGAGAAATCGTAGATGAGTCATGGTGTTTGATTTTTCAAATGAGAATGGTCGTTAAGGCCATCAATAACCCAGATATGACGATCGGGGATGAAACGCAGCGTACTGAAGGCCGTATTTTCAAAGCTGAAGCGGAAATTTGTCTGCGGGGGTATTCCAAGAGCGGCAAATAAGAAGCGACTAAGAATAGCACCATGGGCAACGATCAACGTTCGTCCGGCTGGCCGGTTGATCAGGTTTTGCACGTTACGACCAGCACGCAAATAAACACTCCAACGGCTTTCTCCACTGCCCCCAATATTATGATAGTGGTCATCCCATTGGATATCGGTACGCTGGCGGACTTGATCGCCGGTCAGTCCATTAAGGTCTCCCCAATCGAATTCCATCCAATCTTGATCGAATTCCAATTCGCCCCCTAACGCCTCGACGATGATCTGGGCAGTTTCCGTGGCCCGAAGCAACGGGCTGGCCAGCACGCTATCAAAGGTGAGGTCTTGATCGAGCCAGCAAGCAGCCAGCAGGCGCGCCTGTTCTCGACCGCACTCAGTGAGGGGGTAATCTGCCTGGCCCTGCAACAAACCCTGCTCATTGCCAACGGATTCTCCGTGGCGCAAGAGCACAAATTGATGGTGATCGTCCAAAACTTTGGGGACCCCCGCAGTCTCTGCCTGCTTGTTGATATGTGGTCGCTCATTATGGGAGAGAAGCCGCCATTGTCCTTCTTGGGGGGAATATTGCAGTCGGGAAAAAGCGCAATTATTGAGAGGAAGAACAAACCCCTGAAAGTTGGGTATTGGGCTGACCCCCATAATGGCATGAAAAGACATGTTGAGCAGCCCGCCATGAGAAATGATCAGGTATCTCCCTGGGGGATGACGCATGATGGTCTCCATTGCGCTCGCGCCCCTCAGATAGAGTTCCCATAAGCTCTCCCCAGTATGGGCGATGGGTTGGTAGAGGGGTGTAAATTCCGGCGCCGGATGGCGTCGGGCTGCTTCAGCATGAGAGAGGCCGGCTAGCTCACCATTGTTGCGTTCCATCCACACTGCATCGAATGAGAGGGGGATATCCAGCGCGGCAGTGATGATCTCAGCGGTCTCACGGGCACGTGATAGTGGGCTGGCGATGGCGTGATCGAATCTGACACCTTGAGCTGACCAGTGTGCTGCCAGTTGGCGTGCCTCAAGGCGGCCTTTTTCGGTCAATGGGAAGTCTGCTTGACCCTGGTGGTATCCCTCGGCATTGCCGACAGACTCGCTGTGCCTTAAAAGGGTAATAAGATAATCATTAGGGTGACCGTATGATGAAGACATGGAAAATATTCAACAAGCTAAGCGCATTTGTGGAAGACAATAAGGGACATGAGAAGTGCTTACAATACGCCTGGGTGTCTTGGAGCTTTCGAGATGATCTTTAGTTAGCAGTCGGTCGACGCCTACAGCCAGCGCCGCCCCAGCGCCGGTTAAATTGTCACTGGGTTGATATCCAGTCTCTGGCACCTCGCAAAAACAATTCTCCAGGCATCGTGCGTTTGCCCGCGGGTTGGACTTTATCAAGAATGAGTAGACCGTCCGAGGTGCCTACAGCAGGGTAGCCTTCCTGGATAGAAAACACTCCAACCCCTGGTGAAGTTGCGCTATCGACGCGCACTTTATGGATCTTCAAGCGCTGATTTCCCCAGAGCATGTAGGTTCCAGGCCAGGGTGAATAAGCCCGTACCATTCGTTCAAGAGAAATAGCTGGCTTGGAGAAATCTAATTCACCATCAGTGCGTTTGAGCATCTTCACATAGGTAGATTGGCTGTCATCCTGTGGTTGAGGAACCAACTCACCACCTATGTAAGCAGGCAAGGTATCGATGAGCAACTTGCCGCCCATTATGGACAGCTTAGATGAGAGCGAACCACCAGTTTCGTCTGGGGAAAGGTGGATTTCGGATTTACTTAGCATCGGGCCGGTATCCAAGCCAGTGTCCATCTTCATGATGGTCACCCCACTCACCTCGTCGCCGTGCAGGATGGCGGCATTGATCGGCGCTGCTCCGCGCCAGCGCGGAAGCAAAGAGGCGTGAACGTTCAGGCAGCCATGTGTTGGAATATCCAACACGACTTGACGCAATATTTGCCCAAACGCGGCTACCACAATCAAATCTGGTGCCCAGGCTTGAAGCTGCTGCAGGGCCTCGGCGTCTTTCAGGTGGGCTGGTTGGATGAATGGCAGTCCGAGTTCCTGGGCCAATTCTTTGACAGGCGGTGATTTTAATTCGCGCTTCCGTCCGGCAGGCCGGTCTGGCTGCGTCACCACACCAACGATAGGGTACTTTTCCGCCAACGCCTTTAGCGTAGGGATGGCAAAATCTGGGGAACCCATGAAGACAACTCTAGTCTCATCCATGGGGCGGATTTTAGCATAAATGGACAAAGATTGGTTTGTTAAACACGAAGGACACTAAGATTCAAAAAGGTTTTTGAAGTTTCTCAGTGCCCTTTATGCTTTTGATATTGTTAGGACTTACGCAGCTTTACTTCCCAGGGTAGAACCCATCTACGTCGCTGTAATTGGCTCTTTAGGAACTGCCGGGGTTATCCCCCAGTGCGTAAGTCCTGATTGTTTAATCGATAAGCTATTTTCTAGGGGACGCGCAAGTTGAGATTTCCAGCTCCCATCTCTACGTTGATGGTCAGCTTTGGGCCATCGCCAGCCTGGGTGTATGTACTGCCCGTGACTTGCCACTCACCCCGGGTAGTGACATTCGAGAGGCCGCCTTCGGTGGTGATCTCCACATTGGCGCCTTTTGGAATGGTCACCGTGATATTGCTGAGACCAGATTCGATGAAGACATCTGCATCATGTTGTAGATCGCCCGAAAAATCGAGTTCGTAATTGCCAGCACCGCCTTGGAAGATCATGGTTTCAAAGTTGGCGTTGGCCAGGTTCGTCATCTCGATATTCGAGGCTCCAGTTTCATAGCGTAGGGCATTCATCACGGTTTGGTTGGGTTGAGCGAAGTTGAGCCTGACATCTGCGGCACCATCAGAGATGTGCAGATTGGTCAAGGACAGGCCGCCTAATTCCAATTCGCCAACATACGCGCCTGCTTTGATGGTCAGGTCGAGAGGGTCATTGCCGAGGTCGAATTCCCAGATATTTTTTACTTTCTCCCGAAAGTTTGGGATGCCGCGGATCTCCAGGTTGCCATTGGAGATATTGACCTGAATGCCCTCTATTTGGGTTTCTGGTCTCAAGTCTTCGACGTTGAAGGTGGCTGTGCCTTCGAGCAGCGCATTTTCTGCTCCCGGGGAGAGGAACAGCTCTCCCGCGCCAAAAGCCAGGGTCAATTCGGGATCATCTTCGGATGTATCCAACTGCGGGATGCGGATCTCTTTGATGGTGGTGGGGCCAGTTTTGATATCTGTGGTGATCGGTAGGTTGATATCCACCCCGCAGGCTAGCGTGGCTAGTGCGAGAGCAAATACCGCTGAAAGAAGAAATAGTTTACGCATTGGTTTGTCTCCTGTAATTTGTTAGCAAATATCCAAAC
>CAYTKR010000020.1:0-56851 GCA_964438295.1 uncultured Anaerolineales bacterium | reverse complement strand
TCAGGAGACCGGCCAAAGCTCAAAAAGGAAAATTTATAGATACTTAGTTTACAGTGTGCCAAATCTATGCGTCATTCTAAGGAGACTGGAACTGAAAATTAGCCAAAGCAACCTACGTTATTCTAGTTTTATCCGCTTGAAATCGCCGCTGACTGGATGTGGTACACTTCGACGCAAGCTCCTTTGTTGAAAATTACACAATCCCACATTTGTTCCGTACTATGAATTCTAAATATTTGATTGTCATTAGTATTATTTTTTGTATCGCTGGATGCACACTACTCCCGCCAGCTGTGTTTCCCACACCATCTGTGGGTGATCCAAATATTCTGAATGGAAAAACTACTCAAGCGAGCAATGTCTTAGAGATTGACGTGACAGCAACTCCTGTTCCAACATTCACACCGATCCCGACAGAAATTCCTCAACCAGTAGGGCACGATGGCACATGCCAGGCCATCTTCCATGATGAATTCGACGGATCGACTCTGGACACGAATAAGTGGCACCCTTGTTACTGGTGGGATAATGGCGGCTGCACGAACGCGGGGAATGATGAACTGGAATGGTACTTGCCTGAAAATGTCAGGGTCAACGAAGGCAACTTGGAACTTTGGGCAATGCGCCAATCCACGAGTGCTTCCGATGGTAATACCTACGACTTCACATCCGGCATGGTCACCACAGGAAGAAGCGAGTATGAAACATCCCTGCCGATTCGATTCGCATTCAAGTACGGGTATGCTGAAATTCGCGCCAAGATACCCACCGGGCAAGGGCTGTGGCCAGCCTTCTGGCTTTTACCTGATGATCACACCTCATTACCTGAAATCGATGTGATGGAGATGTTCGGGCAAGAACCGCATCAAGTGCACATGAATTACCATTACCCCAGCGCAGAGGGAGGCAGAAAAAATATCGGCGACAAGTGGATCGGTGAGGATTTATCCCAAGATTGGCATACGTTCGCTGTGGACTGGCAACCCGACGCGATAATCTGGTATGTCGATGGGATTGAGCGTTGGCGCTTTGATGATCCAAACTTCATCTCAGACAAGAATATGTACCTGATCGTCAATCTTGCAGTTGGGGGCAACTATCCGGGGAATCCCAATGATGATACGCCGTTTCCGAGTGTTCTAGAGATCGATTATGTCCGGGTTTGGAAGTGTGGAGAGTAAATTTACATCCCTATATGGCCAACTGATCACCCACATTCGGGAGCCTTTGTACCGGAATGGATATGCACTTGTTCTGGGCACCGCCAGCACCTCGGCTTTAGGATTCATCTATTGGGCTGTCGCCGCACGGCAATATTCCACGGAAATTATCGGCATAAATTCCGCGATCATTGCGATGATGACCTTTCTCTCAGAGATGTCGCAGTTGAACCTGACAAGCGCGTTGAACCGCTTCGTCCCTATCGCAGGGAAAAGGACCAAGCCTCTGGTTGGTAATGCCTACCTAATTAGTCTTGTAGCGGGATTAGGCGCCAGTTTGCTATTCTTGTTTGGAATTAACATTTGGGCACAAGAACTTTCTTTTCTAAAAACGAATCTTTTGTTGGCGGCGGCATTCATCCTGGCAACCATGGGCTGGAATATTTTTACCTTGCAAGATTCTGTTTTGATAGGGATGCGCAAGGCAACCTGGGTGCCAGTCGAGAATATATTATTCTCATTACTTAAACTGGGGTTGCTGATTGGATTCGTTTGGTGGTACCCACAATATGGTGTCTTCATCTCTTGGATATTGCCTTTGATCGTGTTTATTCCCATAGTCAACATCTTGATTTATGTACGACTCATTCCTCAGCATGTCAATGCGACAATTCACAGTTCACAGCCAATCGAAAAGACCCAGATTACCCGATTTGTCAGTGGAAATTATTTCAGCAATCTCATCTCGACTGCCACAGCTTCTCTCATCCCACTGATCATCCTCGCACAAGTTGGAGCTACAGCAAATGCGTATTACTACATTTCTTGGACAGTAACCTATTCGCTATATCTCTTTAGTTACAACATGGGGATGTCGTTCATCACGGAGGCAACTTCAAATCGAAAAAAATATGCGCATTACCGCTATCAAACGTTAACGCAAACGGCATATCTACTAACTCCAATTGTCATCCTGTTAGTCGTGGGAGCACCTTTCTTGCTTAAAATTTTTGGCGCATCCTATGCAACTGAAGGATTGACTCTTTTTCGATTGCTCTGTCTTTCAGCGCTACCAAAGATTATTACGACCAACAGCGTGGACGCCGCCCGAGTTGAACAACGCTTACGCACGATTATTCTCGTTCCCGCGGTTCTTGGAGGATCAGTACTTACATTGAGCTTGGTCCTACTAAAGGAAGTTGGGATTACGGGTGTTGGGGTTGCCTGGCTGGCCGGCCAAACCTTAATCGCAATCTTCCTTTTGATCACAGATTGGCGCACCACCGTTTTTCCATTTGTCGATATCCAGAATATGCTGACAGTTCTCTCATTTCCCCGCAAATTGAGGGAACGATGGCGGCAGCGCAAATCCGTCAGGCTGGGTACCCAATTGCTCCCGAAAATTGTCCCCAGTCTCAGGTCGAAAGTAAATGACAAAACAGAGACCCCTTGGAGGGTTCAACGGAACTTGTCGAAACCTGATGATCTGATCAATCTTGTAATCGGGCCAGACCAAAACCCGCTCCTCGCAATCATGAAGATCCCACAGAGCGAGCAAGAGCTTGGGCGATTGAATCGTCACTACCAGATGCTAAAAATTCTGCAAGAAAATAATTCCCTCGGAGAATGGCAAGCGTATCTACCCGAGGTTTACCCTTCCTTCGATGAGGCGGATCGAAAGATATTTGTAGAACGTTTGACACCTGGCGTTGATGCTAGTCAGTTCCTTACCAAGAAGAATGCTCTCACTCAAATGCAAAGCGCAGCTTTTGCTGCAATTCGTCCCCTCCACCAGAAAACTGCCTCAACGCTGACTATCGATATCCAATGGCTGAATAAATGGCTCGATACCCCTCGAAATACACTTCAGGACTTGCTTTCAGCCAAATCGATCACACCCGAAGCTTTTACAGCGTATCTTCAGCTTGAAAACCAAATCCGCGACAATTTACTCGGACGCGAAATCGTAGTGAGTTGGATCCACGGCGATTTCGTCCCACAGAACATCAAGATTTCGCCTGATGGCAGCCAGGTGGTGGGCATTCTCGATTGGGAACTCGCAGCTCAGCAAGATCTTCCCCAACTTGACCTTTACCATTTTCTAATCGTTTGTCGGAGTTTGGTCAGCGGAAATGAGTACGGAGAGTCTGTAGCCGCACTCCTCGACGGTGAAAAATGGTCTCGCATAGAGAGAGAGTTGCTAGAATCTTCCAACATAGATCTACCCGGTGAAAGGATCGAGCCTCACACACTAACATTAATGAGTTGGCTCCGACACATTTCTGGCAATCTTTCTAAAACCCCACGCTATAACCGGCAGTGGTGGTGGATTGGTAGAAATATTGAAGAGGTTTTACGGAATGTTTAAATCCTCTACTTCGCAGCTAAGGAATTATCGCCGCATCGAGCAAATCAAGTGGGTTTGGCCGCTGCTGCTGACATTTGTGGCAGTGCTGCTCTGGCTGTACTCATTAAGATTTATCGACCTTGACCAAATGACGGATTTGGGGCTGATTTCTGTTTTCCCCCTCACAACGTATATCGCATTTTTTCTATTGATCGTCAGTTTTTGCTTGGCACTCTACGAAAAAAAAGATGAGGCTCTAGGGATCGGCGAAGAGATTGCTAGTTTTGAGATAAGTCGGGGAAAAGAGTCCTCCAACCCACCCCCATTTTGGATTCCATTCCGCGGAACACCCAAGGGCCAGAAAGTTCGCCAAATCATTTTAGGTCTACAAGTGGTTGCCCTAATCTTCATGATCCATAGTATCCCCGTTATTTTGTATGGTACGTTGCGGTATTCATGGGCTTGGAAACATGTGGGCATTGTGGACTACATCCAAAGGCATGGCAGCGTCAATCCCCAAATCTCTTACTTGGACGCTTATCACAATTGGCCGGGATTTTTCGCTTTTGTTGCGCTTCTAACCGACGTTAATGGTGCCGAAAACGCGATTGGGATGGCAACCTGGGCACCCGTATTTTTTAACCTGCTCAATTTTGGCGCACTGTATGGCATCTTTAGTGCAGTAACAAAAGATCGGCGACTGATTTGGCTCAGCATCTGGTTCTTTTTCCTCACTAACTGGGTTGGGCAAGATTATTTCTCGCCACAAGCGTTAAATTTCTTTTTCCACCTCGTAATTATGGCTGTGTGCCTGACATGGTTTCGGCAATCCCCTCCTCCGAGTCGAAAAGAACTTCAACGATGGTTGAAGTTCCGATGGTTAACATCACTGGCAAAGTTCATCTTGCAACGCGGGGCGCGCTCAGATCCTCCACAGCCCTCGCTAAGGAAATCCCAACACCGCCAAATGGTCGTGGTTTCGCTCTTCCTGTTTACCGTCATCGCTGTAAGCCATCAAATCACACCAATCATGACCATCATTTCTGTTCTCGCATTGGTAGTCTTCCAACGATGTACCGCCAAGGACCTTCCATTTGCCATGGTTTTTATCTTGCTACTTTGGTACATGACTGGTGCGAGATCGTTTTTGTTAGATGAAGTGCCCGATATCATTACTTCGATCGGCCAGGTATCGGCGACGATAGATGCGGGGTTCATTGATCTAGATCGGGCAAGTACCGGCCAGCAACTGGTAGCCTTGGTAGGAAGAGCATTAAGCGCATTCATTTGGACCTTGGCCTTGTTGGGAGTAGTTCGTAGACTTCGCAAGGGATATTGGGATCTTTCAGTCTGGCTATTAGCAGCTGCGCCCCTGCCCCTGTTGGTTGCAAATTCATACGGAGGCGAGATACTCTTCAGAGTTTATCTCTTCACCCTACCTTTCATAGCTTACCTCGCAGCTGGGTCGATCTTCCCCAACCGAGATTCCGGGCGATCTGTATGGGCACCACTCATGATGATCCTCCTGAGTTCGGCCTTGCTATCTGGATTTTTCTTTGGATATTTTGGAAAAGAATTGCAGTATAGGTTTTCCGAGGATGAGGTAGAAGCAGTTCAATATCTCTACTCCATAGCTCCTGAGGGATCGATGTTCATCGAGGGCTCTCGAAATTATCCCGGCTTCTTCAAAAATTACGAGTTATATACGTATGTGTCGATCGCCAACGAGCCTTGGGATTCAATCCGTGAAATTCTGGATCAACCTGTTGAGACTCTAGAAATCTGGATGAGCGACGACCGCTATCCCGAAACCTACTTGATTATCACTCATGGCCAGAAAGCAGAAATCAATATGATTGGGGAATTACCCCCGATTGGTTCACTGGACAAGCTCGAAAAGGCACTATTGCAATCTCCAATCTTTGATGTCATTTTCGAAAATGATGATGCCCGGATATTCGTCCTGGCAGATGGGTGATCAAAATGCCAAGTACATTTTTTCGACCACTTGCACTAACCATTTGGGGGATCATTGCTGCTGTGATTACGTTTAGTTATGAGATATCCCCAACCCGGATATTCATTACGCTTAGTTTTTTGTTGGTTTGTCCTGGGTTGGCATTTACTTGGCGCCTGATGATTAAAAACCCACTCTTCGAGTTGGTTCTGGCAACTGGGCTGAGCATCGCCATCGACACCGTCGTTGCGGCTATTATGATCTACGCCCATAGCTGGTCACTGGAATGGAGTCTGGTCATCATCGTTTGCCTGACCATTATCGGCGCCATCTTGAATGTATTTGCTCTCTTTGAAATGCGAAGTAACCTGAAATTTGTGGGTTTTCTTGATAACGAATGAGAGTTATTACAATGGGGCTTTAGGAATTGCCGGAGGAATCCCCAGAAAGAGCGCAGAGTTTTCGTTTAGCGCTCTTTTTTGTTAGACTGACACCCTTGACAAATTAGAACAAGTGTTCTATATTTGTGCTAACTATTCTTCTGGAAGGCGATTTGGTGCCTATTTACCTTCCAAATTCCAAGGAGGTTTGGCATGTTATCTGAATTATCTATCTTTCAAAAGCGGCTGCGCCTCCAACGCGGCCTAATCTTTGGAGCCCTCATCGTAACTGCGTTATTGGCCTTCGAAGTCTTCAACTATTCCACAACCGATTTCGCCCTCTCCGATCTGCTCGGTGACCTGCGATTCTTAGGCGTACGCTGGTCGACGATCCTCTCCATCGCCTTTTGTGGTATCGACTTCGCCGGGATCGCCCGCTTGTTCACTCCTGAACAAGGACGCGACGAACCGGCCGAGGTCTGGTATCTTTTCGGGGCCTGGATGTTGGCAGCCCTGATGAACGCGATGCTGACCTGGTGGGGCGTCTCCATCGCCATCCTCAACCACGAAACTCTCGGAAACGCCGTCGTCGCCCGAGGTACCTTGCTCAAAGTTGTGCCCATTTTCGTGGCTATCATGGTGTGGCTGATCCGAGTGCTGATTATCGGTACGATCTCTGTTGCCGGAGACCGAATTTTCAGCCAGGTCAACATGCGATCTTCATACAACAGATCGCGCAAGCAAACCAACCGGCGGCCATCGAACTCTCGCACTCGGCCGCAGCCAGTAGGCAGCAACCGACGCTCCAACCCCGTTGGGCGCGCCGTTGGGGCTCGATCATCCCGATCGTTCAGCCCCGCCCCCAAGCAAACCTATTCCGATCCTGATTATTCATCACAGGAACCCACCTACCACCCTGTCCCGTATGGTGGCGGTCAAGATCGCGGCAATAACAGCGGTCCACGGTTTTGATGCATTATCGAGAACCCCGGTATCTTGGAGAAACCGGGGTTCTATTATGTCTTCACTATCTTATCAGCGACTCTTCGCACCCAGTGGTCGTCAGAGTGACATTCATGAAAGGTGGTAGTCCAAACAAGAATCATTCATCTAATCACAGTAGAGAGATGAAACCGGGTTTCTGGCAGAAACCCGGTTTCTTTCTATTTCTGATCAACCTTGTTCAATACCCGCATCGCCCTCAACGTGACCCACTTATTGGGCTTCATCCTTTCCCCAAAATCTACCCACGACTTTCCAGTATAGTGATACTCTAAAGCCCAACGACCCTGTTGGTCTTGCTTCTCTCGGATCATCGCCAACGAACGCGCCAGCCTGGGGTCATCTCCATACCCCAAATCGACCAGCGTGGCGACATTTTGCAGCATATCGGTGATATAGAAAACGGGGAATCCAAACTTCCACCAGTTCCGGCTGGGCTTATCATTCCAACCCATGGGGTAATCGGCCTCGGCGGGGTCCCTACTGAATAGGAATTCTACCCCGTGGTCAATGGCATTATCGATCAAAGGCGTGTGATATTTCGAAGGGATTTTGCTCAAAGCCAGCATGACTTTGACCGCACCCCAGGCACAAGGCAGCTTGTTGTTCGCTCCACAGGCAAAGGTAGGTCCGCATTTGCCCGCGTAATAACGCAGGCTAGCCTTACGGTCGGTATTCGGCGCGATTCCTTCCCCCGTGACGCTGCGTGCCAGCCAATCAATGGCTTTCTCAATACGAGGGTCGTCGAAACCCAGATCGATCATGGCCGCGGTCATATTGCCTTGCAAGCAATCCGCAGTGGTTGAGGGAGTGCCATATACGGTGAACTGCCCATTTGCGGAGAGATTGTTTTCTAGCATATACATGCAGGCGCGCTGGATACGCTCGTCAAGATCTACAGAAGCCCCCAACTGGGCTAGCATGATCAAGACCCAGACGGTGCCGCGATATTTGGGATTGTAACCTGGGCCAGGCTCGGTCCAAAATCCAGCTTCATCCATTTCATCCAAAATCGTAGCAATAGGACCCTGCAAATGCGCAGCCTTTTGGGCAGCGATCAACTCAGGATCATCGGGAGGAGTATGTAACAGATCACGCAGCGCCAGGTAGCGTACTCCTGGCGAATCCTCAGCCAACAACCAATTGATAGTATTTTTCAATTCCATCAGTCAAATACTCCCAAATCCATTCCGCGTCCTTCAAAGGATTCCAACTGGATCGCGGCTTGGGGGCATTCATCGAGACAGCGCCCGCAACCAAAACAGCGTATCTCATCCAGTACAATCTCATCTCTTTCGATTGAACGGGCGTCAAACGGGCACACATTTATGCAATCCCCACAAACCAGACAGAGTTCTTCGTCTGTAACAGCCAAATAGGGGGATCGCAACTGATCTTCGAAATTGCCCTTCTCCATCAGCTTGCGATGCGGAGAACAGCAGCAGTTGCAGCAACTGCACAACTCAGTGATACTGTGATCATCCTTCCAAAAGAAGAGTCGGTAAACTGAACCTCGCTCAGCTGTCGTCGACAATAGCTCATGGGCCTTATGAGATGAAATCTCTCGGGTATCCCTCAAATCGTCGGCAGGTGCGTTATCGAAGAGTAAGCATACCTCCCACCAATCGGTGGGACATCCTTTTTCCTTCTCACGGCAAACACAAGCACGCAAGTAGGCTTTTTCGACCCTGCTGACGATCTGGCGAGCTTTCTCGGGGGGAATTACGACATGAGAGATGCTTCTTTGTTCTTTCATTTCTCCTCTCTGCAAAAGGGGATACTCGAGAAATGCTTACTTATCAAGAAAACTAATGAGTTTTGACAAGGAAACCACCTGATATCCGCGCCTGTCTAATTCGGGCAAGATGGACTGCAACGCCTTGGCAGTTCGGCTGCCGCGGGCTTGATGATCGTGCAATACGATGATATCGCCGGGTTTTATCTTCCACAGGACGTAGTGAGTCGAAAACCATGCAGAACCCACCTGGGGGTCGTAAGGATAAACCGAGCCCAGGGCGCAGCGATAATCTTGCCTCTCAATGACGTCCAACATAGCATCGTTATACCAACCCGAACCAGGCCGCATCCATTGCAGGTCTCCAAATTCAGAGAGCACTTTATCAGCTGCACGAAGATCCTGCTCAAACTGACCAATCGGCAAATTAATGCTGGGGACGTCTGCGGTCATATGATTGCCAATTTCATGCCCCTCGGCGATCATGCGCTGGACCAGTGCCTCATTCCCGGGCACACGCTGCGATATCAAAAAGAAAGTTGCCTGGGCGCTGTGATCTCTGAGCACATCCAGAATTTTTTCAGTGGTTTTTTCATCAGGTCCGTCATCGATGGTCAGAGCGACAACCTTATGCAGGGTATCCACAGAATAGAGCACTTCCGGAGACCGCTGGCGTAGCCGGGAGAACAACCACTCTGGCTGAATGAGCAAGAAACTACCAAAGACGACAAATAACGAAGCCGCGATCGATCCGACGATGAGTGCAATTCGCAGTAGCATTTATTCCTCGACCAACATGCGCCGCAACACCTTGCCGACAAAAGATTTAGGCAATTCTTCTCTGAACTCGATTTCCCAGGGAACGGCATATTCATCCAGGCGTTTGCGGCAAAGATCGAGCAATTCATCCTTGGAGAGATGAGTGCCGGGACGAGGCACCACGAAGGCCTTGACCTTTTGAGCACTCTCACCTTCTGAAATCCCCACCACAGCGGCTTCCAACACTTTGCTGTTTTCGTAGAGTACTTCCTCCACATCGCGAGGATAAACACTGAACTCACCTGCCATAATGGTATCGCGCTTGCGGCTGATGATCCTGAAGAAACCATCCGCATCCATTACTGCGACATCACCGGTATGCAGCCAGCCATCCTGAAGCACACTCTCGGGATCATGGCTTTGGCTTTGATCGGGCGCCCAATACCCAGGCATGACCTGGGGGCCTTTGACCAACAACTCGCCGATCTTCCCCTGCGGAAGGTCTTCCCCAGTAACCAGATCGACGATCTTCGCGTCGGTATTAGGAATAGGGATGCCAATTGAGCCTGACCCTCCCGTGCTGGTCAGAGGATTGGCATGAGTCACGGGCGCGGCTTCCGTTAGACCATACCCTTCGACCAATCGACCGCGGGTGAGCTTCTCGAAAGCCTCTTGAACTTCAACGGGCAGCGGAGCTGCACCACTGATGCAGGCCTTGATCGAAGATAGGCCGTACGCGCGCACGTTGGGAGCCTGGTTGATGAAGGCATAGATCGAGGGCACCCCTGGGAATATGGTGGGCTTATATTCCTTGATGTGATCGAGCACCTGCTGTAACTCAAAAACCGGCAACAATACAATCGTCGCCGCAATGGCGATGGGGATATTCATGGCAGTGGTCATGCCGTAGCTATGAGTCAGGGGGATGACGGCCAAAAACGTCTCCTCCCCGTATTGAATTTCTGGGATCCAATGACGGGTTTGCAGTGAGTTGGCGACCAAGTTGGCGTGGGTCAGACGCACACCCTTGGGATCGTCCGTCGTGCCGCTCGTAAAAAGAATGGCAGCCGTATGGTCGCTGGCGGCCTTATGGCTAGGCGCTTCCCAGGGCGCATCCATCATCAAGCGGTCCATGAAATAGACATTATCGCTCTCGTAGACTTCCTCCTTGGGTCGGAAACCAGCCGCCTGCCAGCGAGCCAGAAGCTGCTTGTACACTCTAGGTGTGAGCACATTGCGGATATCTGCCAGAACGACCTTGAGCGGAACCCTTTGTTGGATCTCCCTGGCAAGCTCCCCGAATTCTTTTAGCGTCACTAGGACTGTGGCCTGAGTGAGGTTGATCTGCTCCAAAATCTGGTGAGCATTTGCCTCAGGGTTCGAGAGGACCACCACACCGCCAATCTTGAGTACGGCGTAATAGGTCATGATCATCTGAGGCATATTCGGCAGGACCACCATCACGCGATCCCCAGGTCGAATACCCAGCCCATGCAGGGCGTGGGCTAACTGGTTCACGCGTCGGTCAAGCTGGCGGTAGGTCAATTTCGAACCATAGAACACGGTGGCAACCTGATTCGGCACCCGATCCGCGGCTGCTTCTAAAAACCTGTGTAAGGGCTGGCGTGGGATCGGGCAAGTATACGGTGTGAACTTTCCATAACTCTTCAACCAGGGTCGCGTGCTCATCAAGCGCGTTTCGGCATTCTGCTCGCGCCAGGAAAGGCGTTTCCCTTGATCGCCACCCTGAATGAATCTTTCGATAGCCCGATTGACCGCTTGATGGCGCTCAAGTTGAACTTTGTGCTTCGAGGCGCCCACATCGAGTACCTCAGCCCCAGGCACGGACTCACGCACACGTTCAAAGGCCCAGCGCGGGAAATAGCGATCGCGTTCGCCTGTGATGATCAACGTTGGTGTGCTAATTTCACCCAGCAGATCCCATCCATGCCATTGGCGCAAATTGTTGAGCATCATGCGTTTCATAACATGTACTTCAGCGTTCCAGCGGGGACGATAGCGCCAAAAGGGCTGGAAAACTGCCACAGGGACTTTCGAGAGAATGGAGGCGCTGCGCGGCAAGGGGTATTCTCCCGCGGTAGCGATCAGGACCAGCTTTTCCAGTCGTTCGGGGTGAGAGGCGGCATACTCGGTGCAGATCGAGCCCCCAAAGGAATGTCCCACCAAGGTAAACTTCTCGGGCAAATCGAGCACATCGGCAATGGTGTTGATATCTTCGACCAGCTCAGGCATGGTGTACTCGGTAAAGGGTGCATCGCTCTGGCCGTGGCCTCGTAAATCTGGTACTATCACCCGGTATTGATGAGCAAAGTGGTTAATCTGGTATTCCCAGGTCTCCGCGCAGCCGGCATAGCCGTGCACAAGCATAAGGGTTTTTTCGGCTCCGTCCGGCCAGACGTCCACGACACTCAGAGCCACCCCTGAGAGACCGCGAATGGGGACTTCCTCGCGATACAAGTTCAAATCAAGTTGGATTTCTCGCTGTTTGAGACCGCGCGGTTTGTTCATATGCTTACCTCTTGCACAAACGCTACACACCGATAAAAATTTCCTTCAATTTACATTATAAAGCCGAATCACATCATCCAGGGCTGAAATTTGTTCGTCGCTCAATGGAGGCACTTCATGCTGTGCGAGTAGCTGCTCCACTTTACCATGTGCTCGCTCAACGAGACTCTGTCTCTGACTCACCTGCCACTCATCCCAAGATTCACGTCCAGCCAATTCAGGGAGAAGCACCTCACCATCTCGCAAGTATTTTATCGTGTGGTCTTCCGCAAGGAAGTTACGGGTATCATCCATAATTGTTTTGATCACATCCAAGGCCAGGGAGTCCGTATTGACCTCAAAGCCTTGCTGGATACGCGCAATGCTGGCCAAGATCTCAGCATCAATCACGATCTGTGCCAGGGAACTTGTCACTCCGCCGGCCATCTCCCCCACCCCAGAGATCTCATCTGCGCCAGCCAACACCGGCAACAGAGCATTGAAGGCCCGCTCGTATCCACTTTGCAGATCCAAGGCATGAGAATTGGTACTTAATCCGTACACATCGACCGGAATGCCATAATGATGGCCAATCTCAACGGTCGCTGCCGAAACCATGCCAATCTCTGGATTCCCCCACACAGACAAACCACTGCGTGCATCCATCACACTTAGACGGCCTTTGTATATAATTGGCAATCCTGGACGGACAAGGCGTGCCAGTACGATGCTGGCCAAAACTTCCGCATTTTGCTGCGCCAAACCACCAGCGATGGACATCGGTGCAGTAGCACCCAAGATCGGGCAGGGCAAGGGGCCTAAGATCAAGTTTCGACGGGCGACCTCCTGAATGGCAGCCACGATATCGTCTGGAAATGTCAAAGGGCTTATCGGAGATATGCCCACGGTCACAGCACAATTCGGACATGCGATATCCAGCATTTCTGACAGAGCTCTCACTTCAGATGCTGTCTGCATCCCTGGCGCACGCAAGGGCTTGGTCGTACATTGGATTGTGTCGTAGGTCATCCACAGGGTCATGGTCTCCGAGGGGACATCCTGCGGAGTGTATAGCGGCGTGATGCTGGCCACATTGGGTAATGAGTCCAGCAAACGAGTGGTCTGGGCCACATCTGCCCGAGTCGCTGGGCGGCGGGCGTTGCTCGAACCATCGAAAACATACGGCACCCCACCGACATTATGGGCATACCAACGGCCATCCCCTGGCTGAATGGCTTTTTCTGGATCGCGCCCGATCAATTTTACTGGGGGAGTTTTTTGATCCAGACACTTCTCTACCAACCCCGCCGGCAGGAGAATGCGATCTCCTTTATGGATGGCGCCATGCCCGAGGAGCATCTCTTTGGCCTCGAGGTGGGTCAGCACAATTCCGGTTTCAGAAAGAATCCGTAAAGTGGCCTGATGAATTTCGGTTCGCTCGGATTCGCTTAATATTGGCAAACGAAACAAGTTTCTCTCCTATAATTATGATTTTCCTAGCCACCTGACTCATTTAGGAAAAACATGAATTGGACACGGATTGACACTGATTTTCACGGATTTTTTGGAAATATTTTTATAAAAAATATCCGCGTGTTTCCGTGAAATCCGTGTTCAAAACAGAACTGTCGGGTAACTAGTGATTTTCTACGCAGATTCAATTAAGGTGCTCGTCCAGCCAGGCCAGAATTCGCGCTAATCGGTCGACCCGTAGGTCTGGCGGACCGCTACGAGATAGACCATGGCTGGTATTTGGGGGGTAGCGCACAAATTGGACTTTTCGCTTTAGCCTACCAAGGGCAGAGTACAACTGCTCTGCCTGAGAAATTGGACAGCGCAAATCTCCTTCGCTGTGGATGATCAATAAGGGTGTGTGGATGTTTTCTGCAAAGCGCAGCGGGGACTGTTGCCATAATTGCTCAGGTCGATCCCAGGCATTACCCGGCCAGTAGCCATCGGGCATGGGAGGAAAGTCACTGGTGCCAAAGGCGCTATGCCGATTATACACACCGCGCTCTGCAATCGCGCACTTGAAGCGCGGGGTATTGCCAACAATCCAGACGACCATGAACCCGCCATAGCTGCCGCCTGCCACAGCCATGCGTTCAGCATCTACAAAGTTCAGGTCGACGACATGATCTACTGCAGCCATCAGATCCCTGTAATCCAGGTCGCCCCACTCCCCCTCGATACATGTGGCGAAGCTCTCCTCGCGCCCTAGGCTGCCACGCGGATTGGTATATAGTACAAGATATCCCTTGCCCGCCAACACCTGAAGCTCGTGGAAAAAGGTTTGGCCATACTGGGCTGCTGGCCCACCATGGATGTACAAGACCAGGGGATATTTCCGGCCTGGATCGAATTGGGGCGGCTTCAATAGCCATCCCTGGATTTCCATGCCATCAAAAGATGCATATCGAATCTCTTCCGGTTCAGAAAGATCAACCTCATCGAGAAACGGGGTATTGATCCGGCTAAGAGGGTTCAAGATACGGGCGCTTGATCCTGCATCGAAAATAGAGATTTCCGTGGGTTGAGATGGGCGACTCAATAATACCGCAAAACGCTTTGTCAGAGCATCAGCGCTGAACCCGGCAATATCCATCTCGCCTCCGACAACTACTTCCAGCTGTGTTGAGTGACCGCTCACATAGAGGCGACAGCTCCCCCGGTCGCTGGCTAGGAAGAAAATCTGCTGGCTGTCAGGCGCCCACACCGGATTTTGATTCCCGCTGCCGCGCACATCATACAGGGTGGCATTTTCTGCGATACGGTCCAGTGCAGCCCCCAAACATCGGGCATTGCTTGCTCTCCCACCATTTACCGGGACAACCCAAAGACGATCATTACGAGCCCCCCATGGATCAGCCTGGGTTTCAGACCCGATATAGGCGATCTCCTCGCCATTCGGAGACCAGGATAAACCCCATTTATACCCCGGTGGTGTGGGGATCTTCTCCAGATTTCCCTTGGCTAAATGCACCCGCCAAATATCCTCCAGGTAAGGCTTGATCTCGGGGTCGTCACTGCGATTGGAGATTAACGCAACCCAAGCGCCATCAGGTGACCAGACCGGATCACGGTCGTCCCAATTCCCTTCGGTAAGTTGGCTGGTCTCGCCGTTCTGGATGTCGCACATCCATAGGTGTTGGTGCGTGTCGAGAAAGCCCTCTCCCTCCTGGCGGTAGCGAAAGCGCGTGATCAGGCGCGGTGGATCAGATAACCCGGCCTTTTGCCGTGTCTCGACAGCTTCCCGTGTCCAATCCTCATGTGTTGGTCGAAATTCGAAAAGCAGCTTATAACCCAATGGTGACCACACAAACGCGCCAATACCCCCTTCGGGCAAGTTGGTTATCCGCCGCGCTTCACCCCCGGTTATGGGGATGATCCAAACCTGAGTGTCCTTTTCTGTTGTTCGAATAAAGGCGATCGATTTACCGTCGGGTGACCAGCGTGGTTGGACGTCACTGCCTTCTCCATAGGTGAATTGGCAAACTTCGCCAGATTCGACCTCAGCCAGGTATAGTTGGCTGCGATAGCAGTTCTTTTCTCGATCGATGGTCTTGACATCAAATATCACCAACCCCCCATCTGGGCTGACCTGGGGGTCGCTGACGACTTTGAGATTGAACAAATCTTCGGGAGTAATCGTGCGTTTTTGCAAAATCCCTTCTCCATTCTAAACTTATATTCCAAATACTCGCAATCATCATCACTTCGTTTGGAGCAACACATTTGACGTGTGTTTTGCTGGGAATAAGGGATGGGTGTGAAGACCCCACCCCCTATTCCCAGCAATTTCCACTCAAAAATGTGAAAGATCCATTCGTTTCATTCTCCTAATCGCTCCAATAAACATCGCACACTGGGCCAAGAATGATATCTACCGCCATGTGCAAGAACTCAAGGCATTGAGATTGGTTCTGGCTTGGAAACTCTTTGGGAGCAATGTGATCTACAAGAGCTGGAACACCACCCACCAAAGTCCGCACGAACCCCGTATCTTCATGATGATGCCATAAGAAAATTTGGGGGCGTTGCGGCATGGATGTCATCGATGTAGGATGATGACGGATAATTCACACCAGGTACAAATACAAGGCCCAGAACGTCAATTGAAATGCAAATGTCCAGGCAAACGTTTTGTAGGAACGATGTTCGCCAGCATACTTCCAGTGATAGTCGAAACCGCCGACGACGATGGCGATGGCGACTATGGCCATGATCAGAGAAGCGATATTGCCAATGGGTGCAGCAGTGAGACGTTGGACGATGTTGATTGGAATGGAACGGGCTTGCTGTATTTTGTAGTAGAAGGATACCGTCATCGCCCGAGTAAAAAAGATTTCCATACCGGCGATTACGGCGGTGAAAGCCCAAAGCAGCATCGCTACAGCTTTCGAGAATATCCATTTCGAATTGATATTGCCTCTTTCAGTTTCCATTTGATACGACTCCGGTTGACAAAAATGGGGCTGCCTCAACTGGGCAGCCCTGATTGTTTCTGATAGATTGAGGGAAAAGAAAATCGTTGTCGGTTACTCGACGTGGGTGGGATCGAGAGCGTCTCGAAGGCCATCTCCCATGTAGTTTATTGCAAGCACCATGATAAAGATCATCATGCCGGGGAAAACAGCCATCCACATGTTCCCGCGCATCATTTCGTCCTGGGCATTGCGAAGCATATTGCCCCAGGTAGGTGTGGGTGGCTGGACACCAAAGCCCAGGTAACTCAACCCAGACTCAGAAATGATCGCCCCTGCTACGCCCAAAGTCGCTGCCACAATAACCGGACTGATGGCGTTTGGAAGAATATGGCGTACGATGATGCGGAAATTTGAGAGGCCCAGCGAACGCGCCGCCTCAACGAATTCTTTTTCGCGCAGAGACAGGAACGAGCCGCGTACCAGACGGGCGATGCGCATCCAACTGAGAATACCCAACACCAGAGTGATCGCTGCAATCCCTCCAGCTTCCTGAAGATATGGCCAATCTATGCCTCTCAGTATAACTGACATCAAGATCAACAAGAACAGGCGCGGTACAGTCAACATCAGATCTGTAAGCCGCATGAGAACATTATCGATCGTGCCGCCATAAAATCCAGCAATCGATCCGACCGTGACACCAATAATGACTGCCAGAGACATGGATAGCAGTCCAATCGACAACGATATTCGTCCACCAAACATCAGGCGAGTGAGCATATCGCGGCCTAAATCATCTGTTCCAAAAACATGGTCAACTGAGGGAGGTTGATAACGAATGCGCAGGCTGGATTTTTCCACATCATAGGGGGAGATCATCGGGCCAAATATGCAGCCAATGATCAATACAAGGACGACTATTCCGCCCGCCAAGGCTAATTTGTGTCGGACAAAGTATTTCCAGGCTAGCCCCGCCATGGTTTCGGGACGAGTGCTAAGGGTTTCGGCTACATTCACATCTCTTAAATCTGCGGTTGCTTCAGCCATTTCTTATACCTCCAAAAATCTCACCTTAATCATAGCGAACCCGCGGGTCAAGATACGCGTATAGGATATCAGCCAGCAGATTGAATAGCAGAATTAATAGGGCGTTGATCATCACCACCCCCATCACCAGATCATAGTCAGTGCGCTCAACAGAACGAATAAACAAGCGCCCCATGCCTGGCCAGGAGAAGATCGTTTCTGTGAACACGGCTCCACTGAAGACCAGGGGGAGTTCCAAAGCTAGAATGGTGATCACTGGGATGGCTGCGTTCTTTAAGGCATGTCGCAAAATCACCAATCGCTCCCGTAGTCCTTTTGCCCTTGCCGTATCAAGGTAATCCTGGTGGAGGACATCCAGCATGCTGGAGCGCATGAACCGGGTATAGCGTCCAGCCCCAAACATTGTCAACATAGCAACAGGCAGGATCATGTGTTCGATACGATTCGACAAAGGTGCGTTGGTGCTATCAAATAATCTGAGATTATACATCCCTCCACTTGGCAAAAATGGAGTACCATCTGGGTTTTTCAGCATAATCGAGAATACCATGATCAAGAGCAATCCAAACCAAAAAACTGGAATCGATTGGCCAATAAAAGCAAACGATGTGGCGATGTGATCAAATATCGAATACTGTCTTACGGCAGAGATGATGCCAATTGGCAATGCTAACAACAATGTACATACCTGAGCGACCAACATCAACTGGATTGTGTTGGGGAATCGAGTCCAAATCTCCTCCAACACTGGCCGTTTGGTCGCGATGGATATTCCCCAATTTCCTGTGACCATATTTTTACTCCATTTCAGGTATTTGATATGGAGAGGATCATTGAGTCCCAGCGCTTCGGCGTAGCGCTCGCGATCTTCAGCGGTGATGTTGGGATTGTCTTCTAGAGCAGCAACTGGATCACCTGGCGTGAGTTGTAAAAGAATGAACACAATCACACTGATAATCCAAAGTACCGGGATCAATTGAAGCAATCGGCGGGCAATATATCGTCCCATACTGTTCTCCTTTTCAGAGACTTCTGAACAAATGAGTAAGTGGGAAGGACGCCTCCCACGCAATCATTTGCTAAGAATGGAAGGTATGGCAGGGGAAAAATCCCCTACCATACCAAACATACAGAATAAACTACTTCTGTCCTTCCCAGTACCATTCAGCAACATTCCAGGGCTGATTGCTCCAGGTGCTGATCTCATAACCCTCTAGACCCTCGCGTGTAGCGTGGATCTCGGCACGGTTGTAGAGATAGATGTGGGGCAGTTCTTCTGCAATAGCCGTCATGACCTCACAGTACAGTGAAGCTCGCTCTTCCAGGTCCGTAATGGTGCCTGCTCGATCAAGCTCTGCCTGCTTGGGGTTGTTCCAACGGGAGTAGTTCCAGCCGGAACCAGCATTTTCGCCAGTAGGCCACTTGCCAGTACCATGGTAATTGACCATAAAGTTCTGGGGGTCCACAGCAGGGCTGGTGGTGTACATCAGGATGTCGAAGTCGCCAATCTTGCGGAAGGCGGCGCTGGCCCATGAGCCAAACAGCACGGAGGAGGGCACGTTCTCGATGTAGCCCTCGACGCCAACTTCGGCCCAGTACTCGAGGATCAACTGTTCGGCCTGTTCGCGCAGCTTGTTGCCGGTGGTTGTCTGTAGCTTCAGTCGCAAGGGCTCACCCTCAGCAGCGTACAGACAGCCATTACATTCACGTACACCGTCGCCATCTTCGTCGGTGAATCCGGCATCATCGAGGAATGCCATAGCCGCAGCAGGATCGTAAACGCTTTCTTCAATTACACAGCCTGCGCCACCCCAACCGATGTTGAGTTCCATGGTGCCGATGGTGGCCGCGCCGAAGAGCAGGATGTCGTTCAGCTCATTCTTGTTGATCGCAGCCTGCAACGCTTGACGTACCCTAAGGTCACCCAAGAGCGGGTGCGGAATGTCAGCGGGATCAGGCAAACCAGACTCGAGGGTCCAGTCCACATTGCTGGGGCCGCCAGGTCGCTCGGTGAGCAGCAGGAGCAAGCGCTCGGTGCCAATACCGGGGGTATTGTTCACAACTACACCCTCTTTGCCCTCCAGGTCAGGCACAACCGCCTCGATCAAGTCCCAGAGGAAGTCGATCTCACCAGTCTGGATCATGGCCATACCGGCTTCACGGCTGGGGGTAATGCGGATGATGAACTTATCTAAGTAGGGTTTCTCGGGATAGTCACGGTAGTTCTCGTTCTTGACCATCGTGATGTGATCGCCAGGTACCCACTCGGTCATCTTGAAGGGGCCCGTGCCAACGGGATGCCAATTGTAGGGCCATTTCTGCATTTCTTCAGGAGCGCCAGTGGCATGCCGCGGCAGGATTGTGCTGAAGGCCTGCAGGTAGGGGCCATAGAACGGCTCGAAGGTCGCAACAGCCGTAAAGTCATCAGGGCACTCAACGCTGGTGATATTGGCGAAGTTCGCCGTAGCAACCGCGCCGCTATCGGGGTGCATCACAGCTTCCCAGGTGAAGACCACGTCATCACAGGTGAAGGGTTGGCCGGTGGACCAGAGCACGCCCTCGAGCAAGTTGTAGGTCACAGTGAGTTTGGATTCCTCGCCCTCGCCTTCGAGCACTGCCAAACCGTTTGCCTCTGTGGGGACTTCTTGCGCCAGCACGGGGTAATATTCACCCTGGGCATTCACTGCAATCAGACCTTCTGTGATGGGGGCCGTTGTTTCGCCTGAAGCGGTCTGCGTCGCGATGTAGTCATTGAGGATCTGTGGTTCTTGGTAGAGGGCGAAGATCACCTGGTATTCTGGGGGTGCCTCAGCCTCAACTTCAACCTCAACAGTAACGATCACTTCCTTCTCGACTTCGACCTCAACCTCTTGCGTGACAATGACCTCTTTTTCGACGACGACCTCTTTCTCGACTTCTTGAGTCACGATCACTTCTTTGATCACTTCCGTGGGTTGGCATGCTGCTAGCAGCACACCCAAGAGTGCAATCAAAGTGAGTAACAAAATGTGTTTCTTCGGTATCATCTTCCTTCTCCTAAATCTTAAGAAACTGAATAGGGTGAAATGTACATTCTCGCTGTTTCCTGAACTTATAGGCTACCTCCTTACGAACTCACTAAATGGCAAGCAACAAAATGGCCCGATTTTACCTCCCGAAACTCAGGATCTGATTGGAAGCAAATATCTTCTGCGATCGGGCATCGGGTATTGAAATTACACCCGATTGGTGGATTCGCCGGACTGGGAATATCTCCCTCCAGTAGGATACGCTGACGCGTCTCCTCCACCACGGGGTCAGGAACTGGAACCGCTGACATCAAAGCTTTGGTATAGGGGTGCAGAGGATTTGAAGAAATCTGCATCCCGCTAGCCAATTCCATAAACTTGCCCAAATACATCACTGCCATTCGATCACTAATATGGCGAACCATACTCAAATCATGCGCAATAAACAAATATGTCAATTGGAACTCGTCTTGCAGTTCTTTCAATAGGTTGACCACTTGTGCCTGGATCGATACATCCAAAGAAGCAATCGGTTCGTCACAAACGATCAAATCGGGATTCAGCGCCAGGGCGCGCGCCACCCCAATGCGTTGCCTCTGACCTCCGGAGAACTCATGGGGATAGCGATTCACCAACCCAGGATTGATACCCACCAGTTCTAACAACTCACTGATGCGTTCGTTCTTCTCATCACCCTTCAACCCATCATGCACTTCTAAGGGTTCGCCAACAATGGTCCCGATGGTCATGCGGGGGTTTAGTGAGGCGTAAGGGTCTTGGAAGATCATCTGCATACGACGTCGCATGGCACGCATCTCTTCAGGTTCCAGGGCCAATAGATCCTTGCCGTCGAATTCAACCTCCCCGCCAGATGGTTCGTGCAAGCGCAATATCGTACGCCCAATCGTCGTTTTGCCACTCCCGCTTTCACCAACTAATCCCAAGGTTTCACCTTTGTAGATTACAAAATTGACATCATCCACCGCTTTGATATCACCAATACGCCTTTGGAACACGACACCGCGCGTAATCGGGAAATATTTCTTGAGATTTCTTACTTCTACGAGGGGGACTTTGGCATCAGACATGAAGATTCCTTTAAAACTAGCAAACGATTTCTAACTGCTCAGCAGCTTCTTTCCAGCGCCAGCACGCGACAGTACGCCCTTCTTCATCTGTAGGTTCAAGTGGTGGCATTTCTTCTCGACACTGGTCTTCAGCGAATGAGCAGCGTGGTACGAAAGGACAGCCTTTCGGCAGATTGATCAAACTTGGAGGATTTCCAGGGATTGAGGGTAGTTTTGATCCCGGCTTCTCATCCAGGCGCGGCAATGAGGCTAACAACCCTTGCGTATAAGGATGCCGGGGACACCTAAAAATATCTTTGACCCCACCACGCTCAACCAGGTACCCTGCATACATCACATTGATTGTTTTTACAAGACTGGCCGCGACTCCCAGGTCGTGGGTAATCCACATGACAGCCATTCCCAGTTGATTTTGGAGACGTTTGACCAGATCGACGATCTGGGCCTGAATGGTTACATCTAACGCAGTCGTTGGCTCATCTGCGATCAACAGTCTGGGATTACACGATAAAGACATGGCAATCATCGCGCGCTGCCGCATTCCTCCTGAGAATTGGTGCGGATAATCGTTCAACCTTTCAGTTGCTTCTGGAATTCCCACAAGGGATAACAGCTCCCCAGCTTTTTCATACGCCTCCTCAACATCCAGGTTTTGGTGCAACTTGAGGGCTTCGACAATTTGGAATCCAACCGTGTAGACCGGGTTCAAGAACGTCATTGGATCCTGGAAGACCATCGCAATTTCAGGTCCTCGCATTTGGAAGAGATCGCTTTCAGGAAGCTTTAGTATATTTCGCCCATCGTACCAGATCTCCCCACTGGCAATCTCACCCGGTGGGATTGGGATCAGACGCATGATAGAACGAGCATGCACACTTTTCCCGCAGCCGCTCTCTCCAACAACCCCTAAGGTCTCTCCTTCATCAAGCTGGTAGGATACACCATTAACAGCATGCACGACTCCATCACTGGTGTTGAATCGTACAACCAGATCCTTCACTTCCAAGAGGGGTTTTTGTGATTCACCTGCCATGATGCTCCTCAAATTATTTCCCTAATTGATAAATGCGTCGAAAATCTTGCTTTCAGAGTTGATCGGCAAAATTAGCCATTGAGTTCGAGGTAGGTATCCAACTCTGAGCGGGCTTGCTCTAACAAAGAAGGTTGGTATAGGAAGTCTACAGCCGTCATCGCCAGGGATTTTGCAGCATCGAGCATCGCCGCTTTCCCAGTAGACGTCATGCAAGTCTCGCGGAATTCCACGGTATGACCCGCCACATTTTCTGGCGCGGCCGCCAAATAAGGGTGAATCGCCGGTACAACCCTGCTGACATTGCCCATATCGGTTGACCCCATAGGCTCATTAGGCATTGGTGGGATCATCTCGCGGCCGATTTGATTACTATTTTTTGTATACAACTTCCCGATCGTCCGGTTTGGAACCATTTCAGCATACCCAGGCAGCACTTCATATTTCAATTCACACCCCGTTGCCTGTGCAGCTGCTTCAGCGCATGCAAGCACCTTTGCTAGAACTTCACCCCGGCGAGCTTCGGTTTTACCACGCACACTGAATTCAGCCGAGGTATATTCAGGAATTACATTGGCGACATCCCCCCCTTTACGGATGATGCCAGCCACACGATCTTTGGGCTGCATATAATGGCGAAACGTATTGATATTATTAAACGTCAGGATCATTGCGTCCAGCGCATTGATTCCCTCTTGAGGGCACGCGGCTGCATGAGCGGTCTTGCCAAAGAATTCAATGTTCAAACGCAGAGATGCCAATGAGCCTCTCAAAACCATATTTTTGGTGGCTGGATGGAACATCATGGCGGCTCCGACTTCGTCGAAGACACCTGCCTCGACCAAAATGCGTTTCCCACCGCCGCCCTCTTCTGCCGGGGTGCCGATCACCCGAATTTGACCCTGGAGATTCTCAAGAATTGGCAGAACTGCCAGCCCAGCTCCAACCGATGCCGCAGCGATCAGGTTGTGCCCACAGGCATGGCCTATTTCGGGTAGAGCATCATATTCTGCTAGGAAAGCGATTGTAGGGCCAGCTCCGCCTCCATTTCTTGTCGCCTGGAAAGCTGTGTCCAAACCACCTAGGCTTCTCACGACATCAAACCCAGCCTGTTCGAGGAACTCAGCCAACAGTCTCGACGATTGATACTCTTCGAAAGCGACTTCGGGGTTTTCATAAAGCTTTGTACTGATCCCCCACAAACTCTCTTGAAGCGCGTCAATTTCAGCAATCACCATTTGCTTCGCTTCAAACAATTCCATAGCATGCTCCCTGAAGATTCAATGATTGCACGCCCAAAAGGACGCACTATGTGGAATGATGTAATTTATCTACGATTAAACCAGTAATTGTGTTCAATGCTCCGAGCTAAAATCTTGAAACAAACTCAAAGCAAGCGTATGGTAGAGACACCTAATTAAGGAGTTACGCATTTGATGCGGATTGGGGTGGGGGCTACGCCCCCACCCCCTATTCCCAGCCATTATCTCGCAGAACTACGTAAGTCCTATAATCATTCATTATACACGAAAATACTTCATTGATGATGATTTTTGTGCAATATTTACCTTGGGTCGATCCTCCTTGAGTAGGCAACTGATGGGAAAATCGCACCCCGAGCATGGTGAGTTCTGCAGGGCCAAAAATTTTCAAGATTTGTGTCCTGAGATAACGTAAACCGTTCCCCCAATTCTGGCGAACTGTTCTCGGCAGCGGTGGACATCGTCTTCGGCTTCGCCGCTCTGAATCGCCTGTTGAAGTTTCGCTACCCCGTGTTCCACATCAGAATCAGACAAATAGCTAAATTCTGAATGCGAGCGCCGAAACTCCGGATCCAACGGGGCGCACGGATCGAAAAACATCTTATTCATCGGATCATCTATCGGACGTGCGGCCACCTGGGTGAGCCCCATCTCTACTAGCCAAGCCGCCAGAGTAGCGACTTTGGGCTGGATGATCAATTTCGTTTCCAAAGCGGCGGGAAAATACTTCCAGAACCAAACCGCCTTATTTTGGGAAGGATCCCGTTGCACGATGATGAGGTGGCCCCGATCGAGCACCCTGATGGCTTCACGCAAGGCCAGCCTGCGAGAATGATCTCTTTGATGTGCGCTAATATTCAGGTTAGCGCCGACGTGGTGCAAGGACTGCATGAAATACACTCCCCCTACCGAATTGTCTGCATACGGCAAGCAGGTCATATCACCTTGCGTGAGGTAGAGACAGCGGCTCTTGGCCAGATTCAACATCCCTGCAGACCGGTCCAGTCCCATAATGCAGAAGTTTTCTGAAAGGATTTCTTCATACCGCCCTGTTCCACACCCAATACTCAAAATATCCCCGGTGAAATGGGAAAATGAATTCTTTAAGATATCGAGAAGAATAGGACTCGGTCGCCGAAATTGGTCATAGCCAGACGCGTTACTGTCGTAATCTGTGAGTGTCGTTGCCAGGCTCAAGCATCCCCTCCATAGAGATTGACATTATCCATTCAATTCCATACGGCCATATTGTACCAAGGGTTAGCTAGGGAACACAATGTTAGAAAAGCGGCTCTCCAGGGATCGCCGTGAAGATTGGCGCTCTCCACGTGAATTTCCAGAGGCCTAGAATAGTAATTGTCGATCGCATATTATTTGAAATCGTCGAGAGCACGAAATAAATTTATTTGGAGGTACGCACTCGAAGTGCGTTTTGTTGGGAACTGGGGGTGGGGGCTTCGCCCCACCCCCAGTTCCCAACAATTATCTTATCGAACTGCTTAGGATCTCATATTTTTGAGAATCGATTCTAAAGTAGCCAGAAATTTCTCTACATCCTCGTCTGAAATGATCAAAGGAGGCAAGAAGCGCAGTAAATTTGGTTCCGGTTTGCACCCCACGATAATCCCGCACTCGAACATTTTCCGGAAAATGTTTCTAGCTGAGGCATTCGAATTGTGAGAATCAAACTGCAAAGCGCTCATCAATCCGCGACCGCGCACTTCTTCGATGCAAGCAAATTGGACGGCAAGATCTTCTAGGCCTCGGTTGATGATTTCACCCAAACGATGCCCAGCAGCGATTACATCTTTTGTGCGTAATGTGTCAATAACGACCGTAGCAACAGCGCATCCCAAGGGGTCATTCTGATGAGATTGGGCGTAACGAAAACCACTTGCTGCCAAACTCTCAGCGATCTCTCCCTTCATGGCTGCCGCGCTGACCGGGTAGCCATTTCCCAAACCTTTGCCCAGGGCAACGATATCAGGTTCCAGCCCGTAATGCTGATGACCAAACCATTTCCCTGTGCGCCCCAGACCGGTCGTGACTTCATTGGCAATCACGATTCCTCCGGATTGCCTTACGCGCGCATCGAGCACTCTGATCAAACTTCGCGGAGGAAATCGAACCAACCCCGATGAGCTACCGGGTTCGAATACCCAGGCAGCAAGATGCTCAAAGGGGATCGCGGCAACCTTCTCACAATCCGGATCGCAATCATCAGCACGCGGGCAGTTCTTGCAATCAGCCCAATCAAAGCAATGCCATTGATGCGGTGGTTTTGTACCCGCCGAGCCGTACGATGCCAGAAATGAATCTACCATGGTTAAGAGCAAGGGCTTGTCGGAAATCCGTAAGGCCAACTGCACGGCAAACTCTACCGCCTCACTGCCTGAACTCAAGAATACGCACTTGCCATCACCGATACCGAGGACATCGAGAACAACATTGGCACCCCGCTCTACGATGTCTGTTGAATACGAAAAGCCAATATGCATGAGTTGTAGTGATTGCCTGCAAATGACTTCACTAATGTGTGGATGCGAGTGCCCCAGGGCGGCACCCCAATCCCCAGCTTCCAGATCAAGATAGCGATTGCCCTTAGAATCAAACAAGAAGCACCCCTCCCCATAGATCATATCCGTCTTGACTAACTCATAACCAGAACAACGCAATACAGAACTCATCGAATCCTCCTAGGAAGAATATTACTTCTCGGTAAGACGCAGCACTGCCACGCCGATCAGAATGAGGGAACTGCCAAACATCTGGATGCCGTTGAGGCGTTCCTGGAGCAAAAAATAGGCGATCAAAGCGGTGAATACTGGCTCTAAGGTGACAATTAGGTTGACTACGCTGGAGGGCAAGTAACTCAAACTTAGGTTGTACAACCCAAATCCAGCCAGCGTCGGTCCAGCGGCCAGGGCGAGCAAGATCACCCATCCAGCTAGAGCATCCCCTAGCCAGAGCAGATCTCTGGGGTGTGAGGCATTCTCCAATATAGGACTCCCCGGCAATAGATTGAAAACCAACAAGAAAAATGCCGCAAAACTGAATGTGTAAAGTAATGTCGTCCACGGGTTGAGGCCCCGTTGGGATGCAGAACGCCCCAGCAGAGTGTAGACGGCAAAACCTAGACCAGAAATGATTCCGGTCAGGATGCCCACCATGTTGAGGCTCCAGATTCCTGGATTAAACGCTTCGGAAACAAGCAGACAACCACCCAAGCTCAGTACGATGGCGACAGCTTTTCCCCAACCCAAATGTTCACGCAAAAACCACCTGCCCAGGATTGCTGTAAAGGCGGCAGAGCTATATACCAAAACAGTGGCGATAGCCGCGCCATTCAACGCAACTGACAAGGTCCATAAGGCATTGAAGATGGCCAGGACGAACCCATACCCAATGAAATAGAGTGTGAATTTCCGCTCAAGTATCAGAAGCTTGGGGTGGATCAGAACGAGAAATAATAACAATGAAAGGGCCACAAAAACATCCCGCCAAAAGGCCAGGATCATGGCGGGCATTTGGTAGGTTTGTGTCAGGTATCGGATAAGGATACCCGTGGTCGAAAGGATCGCCGCGCTGCCAAGGGCAATGGCGTAGCCGCGTGATGTGTTGGCGTGCAATGATTTGGGAGTTGTCATTTCTGAATCTTAATGGATAATTGGACTATATGATAGAGCCAATTTTTATCAATATGTATACATCCAATTTCTTGTCTGATACAAGCCACGATCTCCCTGAATTCTGGCGGAATTGTGGGAACACACTGGCTCGCTCGAAATCGACGCGATATTTATCAGCTTTGGGGGTATGGGGCGTGCTCTGCACATCCCATACCCCCAAAGCTGGAAATCACCGTGAGAATATCCAGGGATCCATCAAGCATTATTTGCAAAAAGTAAATCTAGGGATCGGAAAATGCGCATCCCCATAGATCGCAATAGTCAAGTGCCGTTATACAAACAAATCGAATCCCATTTTCGAACGGGGATTCTCTCAGGCAATTTTTCCACAGATACGCGCTTGCCTGCCACGCGTGCATTAGCCCAAGACCTGGGCGTCAATCGCATAACAGTCGAGAACGCGTACGCGGGTTTAGAAGCTGATGGCTTGATCACGTCGCGAGTCGGCAGCGGTACGTATGTACTACCGCTGCATGTACTCCCCGTTGCCTCTGCCTCCCGAAGGCATGGTTCCTGGCCTCAATGGCAACTGGATTTGCAGATATCCAGCCGTGAGAAGAGCCCCCAAACACCTCCCACTGCTAGCACCAATACCCCAATGATTGATTTCAGCAGCGGTGTTGGTGATGCAAACCTTTTCCCTGCCGAGGAGTTTCGAAAGGTGCTTCAGGGCATAATCCGGCGAGATGGGAACGCCGCGCTGGGGTATGGAGACCGCAATGGCTACACACCATTACGCACCACCATCGCCAAGGTATTAGCCAGCCAGGGCTTGCAAACGCATCCCGACGACATTCTGATCAGCACGGGTTCACAGCGTTCCATAGCCCTGGTATCGCATCTACTGGTAAAACCAGGTGAGACCATCTTGGTAGAAAGCCCAACGTATGCTCGGGCTTTGGAATTGTTCCAAGCGCTGGACTATAAAATCGTAGGCATCCCCATCGATGGAGATGGAATGCGGGTGGACCTGGTGGAAGACTCTATCCAGGCACATAATCCAAAACTGATTTACACCATCCCTAACTTCCAGAATCCAAGCGGCACTTGTCTTAGTGGGCATCGCCGCCGACAGTTGATTGCCCTCGCCGATCGCTTCAACGTCCCTATCTTGGAAGACGATTTTGTCGGTGACTTGCGCTACGAAGGTCGCGCCCAGCCAACTCTCAAAGCGCTCGATTCAGGAGGCAGGGTGATCTATATCAGCACCTTTTCAAAGATGTTGATGTCGGGGCTGCGGGTGGGTTTTCTCGTGGCTGAAGGTCCTGTTTTCTCGAAATTGGCCGAATTCAAATATCTCAACGATCTGGCAACATCCAATTTGATCCAGCGCGCATTGGAGGCCTTCGTCAGCGTGGGGCGCTACCAGAGCCATTTGCGCAAATCCAGGGGGCTTTATCGCAGTCGCAGGGACAGGATGATGGAATCGATTGAGCGCTACCTGCCCGAGGAGGTGACGGTCGAGCCTCCTTTGGGTGGCTTATTCGTTTGGATGAAACTCCCTAATAAGATCTCTGCACTGGAGTTGTTGCCATACGCACACCAAGAGGGAGTAACCTACTCCCCGGGCACAGAATTCTTCCCCAACAGACAAGATGGAGAGCATTTCGTGCGCTTGAATTTTGTCTCTTCAACTGAAGATGAGATCGAGGCAGGGATCAAACGATTGGGATGGGCGATGGAACGGATGTTAGCATCTGACCAACACTAACTACAATAATGGTTTCAGGACAAAAAGGGTGCGTTGGCTTCACCAACGCACCCTTTTTGTCCACATATTACGCTCTATTAATCCCTCAAAAAGCGAATCACCCGGCTCAGGGCGAGGAACATCAACAGGCCCAGGATCAATGTCCACCCGAAAGTAATCGTCAAGTGCAGGTTCAAAGCCAGGAGGCACAACCCCAGCCCAATCACCAGCACCCAGCCCAAACGCAGGAAGTGGCGTTTCATCATCCCCACTTGATCGATAATCTTATCAACGCCCTTTCCTTTTGCAATCAAATGGGATAGATCCCAGGATACGATTGACGAGGCAATTCCCAGCAGCAGCCAGACAACGCTCACACCTTGCCAGACACCCACAGCGATTACTAAACAATAGAGTCCAAAACTTAGTGGATTCCCCCATGCCCAGGATCTCCAGTGTGACAAGGCCCAAAAGCTAGCAATCAAAAGTGGCAAAACCACGAATCCGAAAAGTCCCTTGCTGCCAAAGCCAATGCCTAAACTCAAAGCAGCAACTGCCAGGCTGGAATAAAAAACCTGTTGTAGAAGCTTCATCAACTGGCCCCCAATGGATGTAATTGCGGCACTGGTCGGCTGAGGGCAACATGCAGAGCTGCATCGAGGGGCACCTGCACGTCCCAATCGAGCACTTGAACTCCGGCTTGCTGCAATTTGTTCAACATCAACGTGCGTTCGATGCGCGCCAGGCGGGCCGCAAGGACATTGGTTTTATCTCTTGTATCCAGGCCAGCAAGTTCGAATTTCACTGGATCTGGGCTTATCACCATCAGGGCGTACCCGCGCGCCCGTAATTGAATGAGCACCTCGACATCATCATTTTGCAGAGGGCTAATGAGGATCAGCTGCGAATTGGCAGGCAGCAACCGCTTGGGAAGATTTGCCAGTTTCTCGAAGACCATGCTCTCACCCGGCTTTGCTCTGGCCAGGCTTTGCAGGATACGCTCGCGCTGCACTTTGCCATACCCTGGGAAGGTCCAATCGAGCTGTGTGCCGTAAAGTAACAACCCCACCCGGTTGCCATCGGTCAAGAAACTATCTGCCAGTGCAGCCGCCGCTTGCACTCCGCACTCGAATAACGACATCCCGCCATCGACCTTGACTTCGCTGCGCCTGCGTGTATCGAGGATGATGCCCACATCGGCAACTCGCTCTTGCTCGAATTCGTTGATGAATATCGACTGGCGGTGCCGAGCACTGGCCCGCCAATTAATCCAACGTAAGGGATCGCCATGCTGGTACTCGCGCACACCAAAGAATTCCACTCCTGGGCCACCCCGGCGCGCGGGGATAAAGCCTGCGTATACGCGAGTGCCGCGCGGTCGGATATCCACACGTCCGATACGCTGCACGTCTGGCTGGACGAAGAGCCTACCCTCGGCGGCAAGGGTGACATTCTTTTGGCGAACTCCTAAACGGTCTGCTACCCCGACAGAGACATCATTGAAGTGGTAATAGCCGCGTTGGGCTTGAACTGTGTAATCAAGCTGGATACTCTCACCTGATTTCAAATTTGTCAGCAAGCTGGTCTCACCCGCGATCACGTCCAAGCCATCAGGGAGACGGTCAAAGATCGAGACGCTTTCGAGCCTGGGACCATGATTTGATAGCTTCAATCGTACTTCAACAGGCATCCCCGGTGTAGCTCTATCCTGGCTGATATGCCGATCGATTGAAAGAGCCAGTTCATCAGGTCCATAAATCAGCCCAGCGCCCAGATAAACCAACAGCGGCAAAACGAGCGCTAACAAAACACCATTGACCGTTGCCAGAGCCAGGATCGTTAAGACATAGATGAGGATGCTGAGAATGAACACGCGTTTCATAACAATTGAAATCTCAAGAAATATGGGCAGGATGAGGGTTCAGTCCTCTTTCCACCCCCAATTTCCTAAATTCCGTTGAATCTAGGCTCCCTCAATTACCGGAACTGGCACCATATTGGCAATCACGTCCAGCACTTCGTAGGCTGCCATCTTGTTCATCCATAAGTCTGGTTTTAAGATCAGGCGGTGGGCCAAACCTGGTTGGATGAAGAGTTTGACATCATCGGGCAAAACATAGTTACGGCCGTCCAGTGCAGCCTGTGCCCGCGCGAGTTTGAGCAATGCCAACGAACCGCGCGGGCTGGCACCAACTATCGTACGTTGATCGCGGCGGGTGTGATGGACGATCTCGGTAATATATTTTTCGATATCAGCATCGACGTGCACATCCTCCAAAGTGGCTCGCATGGCTAACAGAATATCCTCGTTCGTGACCTGTGCGAGATCGAATTCGTCTTGGCGGCGTTGGCGACGGCGCTTGAGGATCTCTTGTTCATCAGCCAACGAGGGGTACCCTACTGAGAGCTTCATCAGGAAACGATCAAGTTGGGCCTCGGGCAGCGGAAAGGTTCCCTCGTATTCGATGGGGTTCTGCGTAGCGATGACCAGGAACGGCTGGGGGAGCGGCATGGTTTCACCCTCCAGGGTGACCTGATTTTCTTGCATGGCCTCCAACAAGGCGGACTGGGTTTTCGGTGAGGCACGATTGATCTCGTCTGCCAGGATGATGTTGGCGAAGATCGGGCCACAGCGCAGCACAAAGCCACCTTGCTCCCGGTCGAAGATGTAGCTACCGGTTATATCGCTGGGCAGCAGGTCTGGAGTGAACTGAATGCGTTTGAACTCCAACCCCAATACCCTGGCAAAGCTGTTGGCAATCAGCGTTTTGGCAAGGCCAGGGTAATCCTCCAGCAAGACATGCCCGCTGGCCAGGATAGCCGCCATAATGCGTTCGAGCAACTCGCGCTTGCCCACGATGGCTTTTTCGACTTCATCGATTATGTGGTTGCTGACGGTTGAGACTTCAGCGATATTTTTGGTCACCATGAACCTCCAATTATGCAGTCAAGAAGCTCGAATGAAGTGGTTTTCTGGGAATAGGGGGTTGTGGCTCCGCCACAACTCCCTATTCCCAGAAATTTCCTCGCCGAACTGCGTACGTTCTAAAATTTTTATTTAGCCTGGGGAAGGTTTTTTCGAAGTTTTACCAGTGAAACAATTTCCAAGAACTTCCCGCAGGTAGATAACTCGTTAAAAAAGTGTATCAATTAGCTCATTCCCAAATACGATTCGATAAACTCAGCAATTTCTTCCGGCGGTAGATCCAAGGGTTGCGGGACTGACGTAAAGAGCATTCGCCGTGACATTGCATTCGAAGTTTCGAAGCCGCGCGCCGCCAGCAAATAGGCCTGGATTTCATTCGGCAGATCAATGGCGCCCTGAGTGATGCGCTCTTCGATTTGTTTGCGCGTCAAGCCTGCCTGATAGGCCAAAGCATCTAAGACCAAATTACGTATATGTTGTGCCAGCCGCCACTGCATATACGTACCGCGGTGGAGATCTTTGAGGCGCTTGCTCCAGCGCTCGATGCGATGAGGGTGCCGCTCTCCTTCTGCGTGGGAGGGCCTTAAGTTGGTCCGTCTGATCTTCAAACTCGTCCACGATATGATCACTAGCAAGATTAGCAGTGAAACCCATAAGATCTGTTGATCAAAACTACGATACAGCAGTTCCCCAATCCATAACAGAAATGAGAGCGGCACCAAGATCAACTCGTTGATCCAATTCTGCCTGAAGACGATTACCAAAAGCCCAAGGAGCAGACTCAACACAATAGTAATGATCAGCCTTCTTTTCATTTGATCCCCCCACTGGCCTGGACGATCGCCTCAAGGCACGCCAATGCCTGGCGCTGTTCCTTTTCACCAAGAGGATCTTTTCCGTAGCGAGCCATCTCGAATAGGCGGGTCAACCGCCGGACGTCATCACCTGGAAGACCATAACGCTCCAGCTCCAGTTCAAATTGACGAGGTGTCATGGCTATTTCGCGGTGGATACCCTTACTCTGGCGTACAATTCTGCTCATCTCGGCGTAACATTGCAATACGGTATCTTTTAGATCAGCTCCAGCATGAATATCTTCCAACACTTTGCTGGCTTCTGCACCGAGCTCTTCTAACGTAGAAGTACGCCTGCTCCACCAACGGATTGCAAACCAGATCAGCAATGCCAGGACTGTAATAAAAACTATATTAGCGATCCAGGTAAAGATTTGCGCCGTTTCAGGTGTGAACGTAGGATCAATCGGGTTCTCGTCCCCTAAGGTGGTCTCTGCGAGAGGCCCTTCAAACGCTTTGAGTGGTTCGAAATCGCCACACTGTTTCAACAACAAGAAGAATGCGTAGGCCGTCAGCCCCATAGTAATCGCTCGGCGGATAACGACCTTGCGAGCTTCTGGGGAGATGATGAAGTAGATGATCGAGAGTGGGAAGATCACCCAGAGAATGACAAGGCCAAAGGTCTTCCACAAACCCACCAAATTCCAGGTTTTAAACGAGAGATTTTCCAGCGGAAGATCCTTCTCTTCCGCAGAGAGGAAAAAAGGCTGACCCGGTAGAAATTCAAGTCCTGAGAGGCCCGATGCCAGCAGGATTACAATCCCTACCCCCAAACCAAAAAGTAAGACAATCCATAAACGCCGTTTGACAAACATTCTGAAACCTTTGTAACAGTACTCTACGATTTGAGCACCGGTTCAGTCGGAATTTCTGGGGGGAAACATCAGATTTGAGCGACGGGCACAGTAAAACTGAACGTTGTGCCCTGTCCATATTCGCTTTCGAACCAAATCATGCCGCCCTGCATCTCGACGAGATTTTTGGTGATATTCAAACCCAAGCCTGATCCTGGTGCTTCGCGCGCTTTCGGATCTTCGGAACGGAAAAATTTGGAGAAAATTTTGTCCTGGTCCTCTGGCGTCATGCCGATGCCATCGTCCCTGACACTGACATGCACCACCTCGGCCGCCCCTTCTGGGTCCCACTGGTTATCCGCTTGCATTGCAGATATATTTATCTGGCCCCCATCGGAAGAGTATTTATGCGCATTACTCACGAGATTTGCCAATACCTGAATCAGGCGGATACGGTCTCCCCAAACTGGAGCAAGGTCTTTCGGGATTTGTAATTCTAACGTTTGGTTCTTCTCTTCGAAGCTGTGCCCCTGGGCCTGAACTACTTCTTCGATAAACCCGTCTACTTCGACAGATTCAAAGTCCAAACGCAATCGACCAGCTTCGATCCGAGAAATATCATTCAGGTCTGTGACTAATGTATTCATGCGGAGGACATTACTGAGCACGGTCTGTAAGAAGTTAACCTGACCATCATTGAGGTCCCCCATAGCGCCCCCCAATAAAAGATCTGAATAGCCGCGGATCGACGTCATCGGTGTTTTCAACTCATGCGCGACGAAAGAAATGAAATCGCTTTTGGCAATATCAGCCGCCTGGACCTGCGCAAACAGTTGCGCATTGGAAATGGCAATCGCCGCGTGGTCACTCAACCTGGAGAGGAATTCTTGAATGTTGGGAGCCCAGGCGTCCTCTTGGTGGCTCTCGAGCATGAGAACCCCAATAACTTGTTCTTCGCGGCGGATGGGATAGACCACTTGAGAGCGCATGCCTTCCAAAATTCCGTGACCATTTTGGTCGTCCATGATCTGTGAGCGGTTGAAGATCTGTGTATCTGAATTGTGGACCGCGTTGCGCAACGAAGAGAGCTGGTCGAGAGGTAAAACAGACTCTCGGTATTCATCGATCTCCTGACCATAGCCCTGATCTGCCATGATTTGTACGCCACCATCCTCGATAGAACCTACCAACCCAGAATCAGCGCCTGATTGGCGCATTGCCCAATCCAGAGTGATGCGCATGGCATGCTGGATATCCAAACTGGCATTCAACTCACGATCGATTCGCTGCATAGCTGAAAGTTCATCGACACGCGCCGCCAATTGTTGATCAGTCAAGGTGTAGAGCCGGGCATTCTCGAGAGCAATTGCAGCCTGGCTGGCGTAGGCAGTGAGCAATTCCTGGTCATCGATGGTGAAAGGAGTGCCATCGCTCCGGTTGATTACTTCGATGATGCCGGTGACTTGCTCTTGGACAATCATCGGGACGAGCAGCAAATCCCGGGTCTGAAACCCCGTCCGCTCATCAGGCTTGCTAGCCCATTCCTCAGTCAGGTTGACCTGATTGACGATGGCAGGTTGTTGGGTGCTCACTGCCCTTCCAACATGGCCTGTCCCTGGCGCTAAGCGCTGACCTATGAGCTCGTCAGCCACGGGACCCGCTACCACTTCGAAGATCAATTCATCCGTATTTTCATCGATCAAGAATAAGGTCCCAGCTTCGCAACCGAGAATATCAACGGCATTGTCCAAAATCTGATTGAGCAGGCTGGTCAAATCCAGGGTAGATGTCAAACTCCTGCCAATCTCATTTAGCAGACTCAACTGGCGAGCCCGGCGCTCTGTTTCTGCTAACAAGCGCGTCTTTACTATGGCTCCCGCGGCCTGGTCTGCTATGGCTTGCAGCATACTGACCTGATCGTCTGAGTAGATCACTGATGGATCGCGACTGGCCAGACTGATGCTGCCTATAGTCTCTGCCCCAGCGTTTAGCGGTACACCCATCCAGGCATATAGCCCTTCGACTTGAGGAAGGAAGCCAAACGAACGACACTCACGCTCATAGTCATCCGTGACGATGGCCCTATGGGCATGAACAACTTCTCGGCTCAAACCACCCCCAGGTTCCAGGGGTCGATTCTCATGTTCCAATAAGCGGATATCATCCTTCAAATAGAAAGCAAAATGATAAATGTCACGATCCGAATCATGCAGCAAAATCCAAAAATCGCGCATGGGGATCAGGCGATTGGTTTGAGCATAGATCAATTCCAGGATGTCATCAAATTTGGGGGTGATGTTGATGCCTTCTGCAACCCGCATTAGCACATTGGTCTCATTAACCCGGCGTTCCAGGACAGAGATCACTTGGGCGCGCTCAACGGTAATGGCAGCCTGATCGCTCAAAGAAGATAGAAAATCCAGATCCATCGTCGTGTAAGGTTCCGCAGATTGGCGAGGGGAAAGCGCCATAAAACCAATCATTTGGGCTTCCCTGCCGTTCAAAGGGATAAATACTTGAGTGCCCAGAAGGGCAATCCGATTTTGCTCAGGCAAAAGGGAGGGCGGCAATTCCATTCCGCTGCCAATGAAGAGGAAGGTGTTGGATTTGTTTAGGAATACCGGAAGCGCGCTGCTGGCAGCAAACCTGAGATCGGTGGTTGTCTCACCTTCTTCATCGACGAGGGCGATATAGTTATCACTTAGGGAATCTGTCAAAAAGATATGCAGTTGAGTCGGTGCTAGCGTCTCCTGAACATATTTGCGCAAAAGACTACCAATTCCATTCAGATCAAGCACTGGATTCAGGTCTTGCCCAAAACGTGAAAGTCGCTCCTGATACGCTTTCTGACCTCTGAAAAATACAGTATCAACCATCCATTGCAAATAATTGCGCAAGGGGTTGAGCAAGATAGCAAGTACAAATACCATAACCCCAATTACGAAGGGATTGGTTGGCTTTAATGCATCTGCAAAAATCAGACTCAAGCCACTAACCATCAAACCATACCCGCCTACGGCGATAGCAGTCAGCAGGGCGTAAATCGCGATCCGGCTGAGCATGAAATCAGTGTTCAATAGACGATAGCGCAAAATGGCGTAGGCTACGGCCAAGGGAAAAATTGCCAACGGTAATAGCAATTGCGGGAAAAATGGAATCTCTGGACGATTGGCTGTAAATATGAACCATATCGATATTGGCGCAAATGAAACCAATGCTCCTAAGAGAACAATCAGGCCTTGCTGGCGAACCAAGGGAGAGTTGGCGGTATATCGACGCCACGCTGCTACGCCCAGGAAAACAACTGCACAGACCCCCAACAACAAATTGAGCAACCGCCAAATCAAGATATATGACCTAGGCTGGTCTATATCAAATAACGTTGGCATTGCGATCACCACCAGGATTAATGCAGCGATGTATCCAAACCAATGTACGCTGCGCCAACGATTTTGCCGAGGTATTTCTTGTGGAAATACAAAGGCAAGATCGTAAACAGTTCCAGCGGTAAGCCCAAGGTTTAGTGTCCAAAAATGAACAAAAAAATTGGTTGTATTTGCATCGAAGGTGGTCGCAATGGCAATTGAAACCGAGGCAGTGAAGAATGCGAAAATACGGCCGGATGGATCCCCATAGCGTAAGCTAAATACCCACAAACCACTTCCAAAGTAGATCAGGCTAATCACCCATGGGACTACCATATAGGCCAGGAGATCTGGCGTAGGGAACTTCTCTAACGTGATGTTGGAAGAAATCCTTTCCCCCTCAGGTGTGATCGCTGAAATTTCAACTTGGTCCCCGATTTGATAAGACCGCAATACGCGCTGGAATTCCCAGATACGCTCAATCTTTTCTCCACCTACTTCGACCAACTGATCTCCGAATTCAAAACCGGCTTCTTTAGCCGCCCAAGAATGCTGCCCGATCGGTTCGATGGCATTTATTAACAGCGTATGCTCAACAAAGGCGCCAATGAAGGGGGTCTGGTTCCACCGAAAAGCGACAAAGACCATCACCACCAGAGTGACCAGGGCGAGTAACTGATACCCAGCAATCGCATATTGAACCAGACGTGTCCTTTTTGATGTGACTGAAGGTGAAATATCTGGTGAGATCGTGGTCATGACTCAATTTTACGGGTGGCTACGCGAGGCGTCAATGTTAATCCGCTAGAGAGGCGAACTCTTCCCGTGATTGTTCAACATAGGCCAGGCTTTGATGGCGGAAATAAGTGTTATACAATTTCGCGTAATGCCCAGCGGCCTCCATCAATGAACGATGATCGCCTTCTTCGATAATGTGGCCATCTTCCAAGACAAGAATTCGATCGGCAGCCTTTACGGTGGATAAGCGATGGGCAATCAAGATGCTGGTGCTATTCTTCAAGATCAGGTTCAAGGCCTGTTGAATCTGCCATTCGGTGAAGGGATCGATGCTGGCTGTGGCCTCATCGAGTATGAATATCGCTGGGCGGTGCAGAAGCACACGTAACAGGGAAACGAGCTGCCGCTGCCCCATGGAGAGCCTCCCACCGCGCTCGCCAACCTGAGTATCTAATCCATTGGGAAGTGAATCCAACCATACCCCGCCACCGATCTGCCGGGTAACCTGATCAACATCGACGGAATCCACAGCCGCGCAAGCATAGCAAATATTCTCCGCCACAGTACCTGAAAATAAGAAGGGAATCTGTGAAACTATCCCTAACTGATTGCGGTACTGGTGCAGGTCGAAGGTGCGAATATCGCTGCCATCCACCAATATTTGCCCTTGCTGAAACTCATAGAACCGAGCGATCAATTTTGCAATGGATGATTTTCCCGCTCCTGTATGACCTACGAGGGCTACACTTTCCCCTGGTTGAATGTGCAAACTGAAATCATCCAAGACCTGCTCTTGCTCGGTGTATTGGAAATAGACGTTCTCGAAGTGGATTTCACCCTTCAAAAGAGGTACAAAGTCTGCCGAAATTTGCACCACAGCAGATTCAGCATCAATGAGCCCAAAGGCGCGTTCCGCAGCAGAAAGCCCCGACTGAACTTGTGCCCAAAATGCCGATAGATTGAGCACTGGGAAGAAGAACCGATCCAGGCTCATCAGGAAGAAAAACCAGGCGCCAACGGTTACTGCCCCTTGAACAGCGGTAAGACCGCCTGCGTAAACCAATACTGCGGTAGCAATCCCCCCCATTGCATTAAGCGTGGGAAAAACCAACGAGAGGATCAGACCGCGCTGCACATTCACTTTGAAAGATGATTGATTAGCTTCATCGAACTCTGCGAAGATAGTACCTTCCTGACGGAAATTCTTGGCGACGGCGATCCCGCTGACGGTTTCTTTGATGGCTGCATTGACATTAGCCATCGCGCGCATCCCCCGGCGCGTGACTGTCCGTGCCAACGACCGAAACCCCTTCGAGGCCAGAAACAATAACGGCAAAAATCCATACACATAAAGTGAGAGCTGCCAGGAAATGGCTATCAAGATTACACTCAGGATCAGCGCCTGGCCAAATTGGGAGACCAGATCTGTGATCAGGGTAACGAGTTGTCCAAATTCACGCGTATCTGAGGTGATGCGAGAAACGATCTTGCCTGAGGAGAATTCGTCATAGAAAGATAGGTCGTGCCCAGCGGAAGCCACAAATGCATCGCTGCGAATTTGATAGACCACATCCCCGACAATTCTGGCCAACAAGCGCCTACGCACCCAGTTGGCGGCCCAAGTAAAAACACCAGCAGCCAGCACCGCACCTGAAAGCAAGTACAGGCCACCACTATTGGATGAATCCGCCAAGAGGTCAACCCCACGCGAAACCATAATCGGCACAGCTGCACCAGAGGCGGCAATGCTCAAGAGAAATACGATCGTCCAGAATAAGCGCCGCTTGTGGGGGATGAAGTAGGTCCAAATCCGACTCATCAGTTCGCGATCGGAATAATGCCTATCGTATGATTCGGTATCTAAGCTAGAGAAAAATCCCATTTTTTAATCCATGTTTCTCGCCCAACCGCAGCACATAATTGTCAGGAAACAGGGGATCGCAGGGCCGTTTCGCGACCCTGCGATCCCCTGTTTCCTGAAGCTCTCGAGAATGCATCATAATCGATAATAATGCTCCATTAGGAAAAAATTTGCCGGTACGCCTCAGAATAGTCCAGCAATTCTTCGTGGCTCCCGATGGCAGCGATATTGCCGTTGCGCAAAACGACGATCAAGTCCGCCCAGCGGATCTGCGATAGTCGGTGGGTGATGATGAAGGTTGTTCGTCCTTCGGCCGCAGCGTAGATGGCGCGCTGGATCTTATCTTCGGTGGCGCTGTCAATGGCGCTGGTGGAATCGTCCAACACCAAAATGCGTGGGTCAGTAAGGAAGGCGCGCGCCAATGCTAAGCGCTGCCTCTGACCTCCAGAGAGCGTCACACCTCGCTCCCCAATGACTGTCTCATAACCATCCTTGAACGAGGTGATGAATTCATCCGCCTGGGCCGCCTTGGCTGCAGCTTGGATCTCTGCCATGGACGCCTCGGGTTTGCCAAAGGCGATATTTTCAGCAATGCTGCGTGAAAACAGGAAAATATCTTGCTCGATGATCGATATCTGCTGCCGCAGGTCTTCCAGGTTCCAATCGCGCACATCGATCCCATCAACGAATACCTGTCCTTTAGAAACATCGTATGTGCGGTTGATCATTTTGACCAGAGTCGTCTTCCCAGAGCCGGTCTGTCCGACGATGGCAATGGTCTGCCCGGGCTCAACGCAGATGTCGATGTCTTCAATGGCTGTTTCGCCCGTCTCGTACGCGAAAGATACATTGCGGAATTCCACATGGCCGCGGATATCCTCTGAGGTTCCATACCGGTTTTGATCGAGATCGGTTTCGCGGTTGATCAATTCCAATATACGTCTGGCCCCGGCAACTCCCAGGGAAACTTGAGAGTATGCAAACAACGAAACAAATGTGGGAAACCCCAACAGAAGTAACAGGCCAAAATAGGCCGCAATATCCCCTAAATTTATGGCACCTTGGTTATAAAGCCAAATTGCATGGAAGAGACCCCCTGCCTGAGCTATGCCCATCAACAAAAATGGCAGAAAGCGAGCTTCTACATCCCCTTGGCGGACGAAATAGTCCCGAAAACTGCGCGCATTGTTCTGAAAGAGATCAACCTCCTGTCGTTCCTGCGACATCCCTTTGACAGTCTCAATGCCATCAAGAACCTCAGCCAGGCGAGTGTTCAATCCGCCAAAAGCACTCCGCACTCCGGCACTGATGGGGGATAATTCATGCAGATATTGCCACAGCGACAAGATGTATGTGACCATGAAAAACAAAGGCGCGGCAATGAGTGCCGGGTGATATTGGGGGGAAAAGATCAGCGGCATGATCATGAAATTTGCTGACCCTACCACCAGGTTGATGCCTGGGCTGAACATGAAGTTGATCTCGCGCACATCATTCGTAGCGCGCGCCATGGTATCACCTACTGGCTGCAAGTTGTGGAAGGTCATGCTCTTCCCGAGCAGGCTGACATAGAGTTCATCACGAATATTGCGCTCAACATTTTGGGCGATCAATTCAGCGCCAAAGTTACGTCCAAACTGCAAGATGCTGCGTACAATTTGTGAGATAGCGATCACCAAAGAGATCCGAAGGAGAGCTGCAGCATCCGCCTGGTCGATCGTGATTAGATCCAAGGCCTTCCCAATATAAATCGGCACTACAGATGCCAAGGCAGCATTACCCACAGCACCGATCACCATCCCAATATTCAAATGCCAGTAGCGCAAAGTGTGCGACACAATCCAGCGCACTGGGCCGCGGCGGTCGCTGCTCTTCCGTTTGGGGAGGGTGAATTCTGCGAAAGTGGTGGTCATAGATTTGAGATTGGAAGTTAGAATTTGGATTCTTGCTTTACAACGTTTTTTTTACAGAACTGGATACTGGTCACTAATTACTGTTACCTTTCATCTGGGAATGGCATCAGAGCGGCAATTTCGTAGGGGCCAAATTTCGGTAGTACTCCCACATCGACTGGATTCAAATCCTCATCTTCGGGATTGATCTGGTATGTATTGCCATCACGGTGAATGAGTGGGATCAGCCGTTGAAACTCGATAAATTTCTGGCGCATGACCTGTGAATGGTAACCGAAGTTCTCCAACTCCTCTGGCTCTATTGTGAATATATGATCGTACGCGCCCACAAATTGATCGCGATAAGCTGGTGTAACCACGTCCAGTTGGCTGATCACCCAGCAGCGCTCCTCATATTCCCAATAGTAGGATAAACCCAGAAAGCGCTTCGAGCTGTCGATGTATGGAAAAAATGGGAATGCCCGGCAGGTCAAAGAGCGATAATTACGCTGACAATGTTTTTGCCCTAAACACTCGATCAGCAGCATGGCATCCGGGGTTTCTGCTCGCAAACGTGCGGTTTCCTCCTGGTCGTCATCCAGCCAAAGATGCCAGAGATCCGTATGTTCTTGCAGGTATTGCCACTCCTCCTGGTATGCAGTAGGAACCGCGTGGAGGGTGTCACAACAAAATGGCACTCCGCGTTCGTTATAGGGGGAACACTTTGATCCACAATCAAATGTTGTGATTGGTGCATCGAATTGAGCATAAATATTTTCGATGATTTCTGGCTGAAGCGTTGATGACATAGAGCATGAGGATACCAGAAAACAAGCATATTGTCTTGAAAAAGCCTGGAAGCGCACACAGCTTTCTAAAAGTCGCTTTGGTTTCATTTTTAACACAGGATATTGTCACCCTGAGGCGTAGCCGAAGGGTCTAGCGGAGCGTATTGGACGCTGCGCAAGATGCTTCACTTCGTTCAGAATGACATAAATCTGGACTTTGAGAAAGCCCAGGGGAAGCGCATAAGTAACACGAGTATTTCCAGGTCTCTGGGAAATGCCGTGGGACTTTCCTGTTAACACTGGCAATTCCAAGGGAGCCGTGTTCCCCACTTCAGTTGCACAGGTAAATCGGATATAATCCGTATAAATATCTGCGATCTACCCAAAGAAGAAAAGGAAATCCACCATGCGCCACCAACATGCCCCAGGGAAAAAGTTATCTAGCTTGCTCATCATCGTCAGCCTCCTATTGATTGCCAGTTTAGCCTGCAACGTGCCTATATTTTCCTCTTCTGAAGAAACTCCGCCACAAATCGATATGGATTCGACACAACCGACCGCTCTACCAACACCGCGTGTCGATACTGAACGCTCAACCGAAGACTCGCAAGATGCCGCATCTTCTGATGAAGAAGCGCCGGCACCCTCTAACGCAGATGAGCCCGAGGTCGCACCCGTAGATATTGAGCCAATTCCAGCCGCAGCGGAGCAAGCTATTCCCGATTGTAACGCCTTCGACCTCAATGAATGGGACACCATCATCGAGGGGACATTCAGCTTCATCGCGCAGGACCAGCTCAACAATTGTCATTTCGAGTCGGATAACAGCTTCCGAATCCTGATCGGCGGCGGCAAACCGACCAGCTCTGAGGAAATGCAGGCTCAATTCAACGGTACATTTGGCGCCGTTCCAGGGTCTACTTGGGAAGTGGTCGAGAATTTCTTACTCGGTATGTCTTTTTCGTCAGCCTCTGTCTCTGCGCAAGGAGTCTCAGCCAGCGGGCATAGCATTGTAATCGCAGCCGCCGCCCAACCCGGGGCAGACCCAGAGATCCTGAAAGGGATATTCGCAGAACTTTCCCGCGAGTCTGCCAGACAATTGAACCAACAATGGTAGTCTTCATAAAGGAGAACGACATGAAACCAAGACTTCTGGCTTATCTCATCGGATTGTGCGCATTATTAGTACTCAGTGGGTGCAACCTACCTGGGTCGAGTCCAGCAGTGCCTGCTGCAGAGTTCGCGGAACCCGAACCGACCGTTGAAACCGACCGTGCTGATTCGCTGGCCAATCTAGGAGATTTGGTCTGGTACGATCTGAATATCAATGGCATCCAAGACCCAACTGAGCCCGGCAGCGCTGACGTTGTCGTAACTTTATACGACAGCGCCTGGACAAATCTCGCCAGCACAACGACAGATGCAAATGGAAACTACCAATTTATGGATTTAACCCCTGGTGAATACATCCTCGAGTTCCAACCACCCAGCGGCTATTTCTTCAGCCCGCAGGATCAGGGAAGTGATGACGCTATCGACAGCGATCCCAATATTTCTACAGGGCAAACCAATGTCATCGCGCTCGCCGTGGGTGAGAGCAACCTGAGCTTCGATGCCGGTCTCTGGGAACTTGCCGGATCACCTGATGACTCTGAAGATGATCAGCCTGAAGACGATTCGGAGGGTGAAGATACCGATAGCGACGGAGGGGCTTCATCAATGCGTCTGCATGGAAAGTGGATCCGCATTGCAGCCTCGGTTAACGTTGGCGACAACGTCGCCCCTTTCCAAATCCTGGGAACTGAACTGGAATTCGATGAGAACGACGATTGGATGATCGAGAGCACCGCATCGTATTACATCGAGGGTGAAACCGACGGATGGGAGTGCAATCTGGCTGGAGAGTACGACGCAGATATTGATCCCGTTTACGACGATGGCAGCGGGCCCGACGTCACTGGCATCGTCAATTTCTCGCCCGGCAGTTCACTCGCTCCCTGGGTCAATGAGTGCAATTACACTGCCCCATCAGACACCATACCTCCTGGGGATGACCACAACCTGATCAGCCCCGCAGAGGCTACCAGCACGATCTTTCACGTCCCCATCATTGCCACCCCAGAGATGAATTTTGGTTTTATATTGGCTGATGCGGGCAACACCTTGATCGTCTCTATCACCATACCCACAGATGTGGGTGCGGTATCGCGCACTTATACCTACGAGCGCACAGAATAACATTGCAAGAATAATTCTCACCATGGGCACTGCAACCATTCGAGAAAATCTTGGCCTAGGCTTTCTATTGGGGGTGGCCTTCACCCTATTATTGGTATCGTGCTCTCCTGAAGCTGCACAGCAGACATCTCCAGTAACTAGTTCGATTCCGCTCACGGCGTATTCGACATCAACGCCTACCCCATTGGTGAACCCTGACTCTGCGGATCTGTCGCCAACGCTCCCCCCAACACCAACAGCAACTCCCTTCATCTATCTGATTCAATCGGGGGATACACTGTTGGGTATCGCGCAGCGCTTTAACGTCACCCTGGACGAATTGCTGGCTTCAAATCCAGCTATCGATCCAAATTTCCTGATCGTAGGCGACGAGGTCATCATCCCCACCGGCGAGGGAAGCCTGGCTGTTTTTGCCGCCCCGACTCCCATCGCAGTAGAATTGGCTGAGCCCAGATGTTATCCAGTTGCAGATGGAGGCTTGTGGTGCCTGGTGATGGCGAGGAATCCGCTGCCGGGTGCGCTGGAAAATGTCTCCGCGCAGATCACTTTGTTTGACCCTGCTGGGGAACAAGTCGACCAACAATTGGCCATCGCACCTCTGAACGTAGTTCCGGTTGGTGAGGCAGTCCCCATGGCAGTACTCTTCCCTGGGCCCATCCCTGCGAATTTCTCAGTCCAAACTGACCTGAGTACCGCCTTGCCTTTAGAACCGGGTAGCGATCGCTATATTCAGATCAACATCGCTGTCGAAAAAATTGAAATCGCCGCCACATCTGGAGTCGTTGAAGGCTTAATAACCCTAGCAGGTGAAGAAGGTAATTCACTCGCAACCCAGGTTTGGGTAGCTGCATTGGCATTCGATGCGGAGGGTTCTATTGTTGGTCTTCGAAAATGGGAATCAACTGCTCAAATCTCGCCTGGCGATGCACTCAGCTTCCAAATCACCGTATACAGCTTGGGACCATCAATTGCTGAGATCCAGGTACAGGGTGAAGCGCGACCTTGACATTTTCTATGGACTAAAACTATTCACCCCATGTCACACTCCGATTTTCATATTCGTGGAGTGCCACGGTTTTTATCCCAATCCCCACAGGTAGGGGGGAGTTAAAAAATGAGTGCGTTCAGCCTAAAGCGCTGAACGCACTCATTTTTTAACTTTTTTCCATTCAGAAATATTTTTGGGGCAGGATCATATTTATGGATTACCCCAAATCAGGAAATGATCTTCAAGGCAAATCTCGTTCATAACACAAACTTGGTAATCAACTCGCGTTCCGTGGGCAGCTGAGATGGGCTCCAGATGAAGTGATGAGCGGCCAGAGGAATTCGTTGGTGGGAAGCTGAAAGAATTGGTCTCACCACCTGGCAACATCAAATAGAGCGTCGGCTGCACATTGGTGTTTGGCTGATTATTGTTATACACAAACACATTGATAATCTGGGATTGGGTTGGAGCTACCAGGTTATAGCCTTTAGAGACCCTCATTGTAATTGTTTGGGCTGAAGTCATGGTCGGTGTGGCGCTGCCACTCTCATAAAACTTGCTTTCATAAAGGTAACCCAAAGCTGTGGGGCGCACTTTCAATTCGTCTGCCTTATTAGGAAAGTAGTCCAGGCATAAGTTGGTAAAACACTGGCGAGATACTTCATCACTCTGTCTTGTGTATGCGGTTACCGGTGGTCCTGACAGTTCCAGGCCCGAATTCTGATTGATTAGCTCCATGAAATAGCCTGGGATTTCAAACTGGGCGCCATTTTGCACCGGCACTCCTAACATAGCCGTAATTGGCCGCAATGCGATCCCACCGGGTCTTTCTGAAGCTTCAACCACCACCACGTTTTCGAAAATCTGCTCCACGCGCCCATCGGAGGCAATATATGGCTCTGTAAGCGGTTTCCCTGTAAAGGATGGATTCAAACGGGATGTAGATTCAGCAAAGGGTTCCTCAACTACCGCTTGTTCCATGACAATGCTACCCGGATCCGACTGAAAATTGCACGCCGAAGCGCACATCCAGGCACCGTAATGGATCAGTTTGACTAGATCTGTATCTGATTCAAGTTGGTAAAACCCCAAGTTCTCAAAATGCTGTTCAATACCACCTCGTTCTTCGTTAAACTTCACATCCGTCAGCGGTGTACCTACCAGCTTAGAGCCACCCATTCGCTCATAGATACCTACAAATCCTTGGTAAATCTTATGTCCGCCAGGTTGCCCAGGGTCTGTTGGTGGATCTGCAATGCCTAATTCGATCCCAATGGGCGCAAAATAAAACTGGCGGATTCTTTCAGCAGATGGGTTATAGGCCATCAGCGCGGCGGCCGTATATTGATATTCAACCCCATTTTGTGAAAACTTCGGAGAGATTGCAATTCCCAGGGTGTCCTTACCCCCGTATAGATCGTAGAATTCTCTAAAGCGCGGGTCAATACCCCCGCTCCCCCCAATCCCGCTTGTACTTTGGCCACTATTCGGTGGAGGCGGAGGTTGACACGCTGATATGCTTCCTATTAATGTTAGGAGCAAATAAAATATCAACAGTCTACGATACATTCCCAACCCCAAAAATCCTCTTATTCATTTCATAATGAAATTAGTACTTTAGTACTCAGATTAATCGTCATTTTATTCGAATGAACTAGTTTTCACAAGGCCAGGATCCACTTCTAATCTAACTGTAAGGATTCTGAAAGGTCAATAAAGGGAAACTAAAATGGGTCTCTGGGAAACGCCGTGGGACTATCCAGATTTAGGGGTGAGTGGGGATCACTCCGGCAATTCCTAAAGAGCTACTAAAATACATCCATTCGACCACAATAATTGTGGTTGGGAAGGTGTTGTAAATTATTCATAACACCTTATTCAAACTGAAATTTACCGTTTATGATCTTCATTGTAGCGGAGGTTTAAAAGATAACTGTTACAATCCTTGTTACAAATTTATTGTCCCCCAAATAATCTAAATGTTTGAAGAGGTTCAAGATTTTTTCACAAATTTTATTCTCCATTCATGCAATTCAACCAGATTTTTGGAAAACATACCCCCTACCGTGGTGCGTGACCAAATATTTTGGGTTCTTGGGATCAGGTTCAATTTTTTGCCGGAGTCGATAGATATTGATCCGCAAGGCGCCCTCTTCTACCGCACCCTGAGACCACAAACGCTGTTGAAGGTAATCGCTCGATTGAATCTCCCCAGCCTTACTCATCAGAATGTGCAACAATTTACTCTCCGTTGGAGTCATTCCAAGCGATTTCCCATCAACAATCACAATTTGGTTGGCGATATCAACCAAAAGACGCTGGTCTATTTTTGAGATCAAACCGAACGAATAGGGCCTATCTCCTATGCGACTGAGAATCCTGCGAACGCGCGCCAGCAGTTCACGAGGTCGGAAGGGCTTGGTAATATAGTCATCAGCACATGCTTCAATTGCCTGCACGACTGTTTCTTCATCACCCACCGATGTCAACATAATTACGGGCAAATCGGAAAACTTGAGTGCTGCTTCACAGAATTCAAACCCGTTCATTTCAGGCATCATGATATCCACGATCGCCAAGTGGGGCAGGCCATGCATTTTTATCACTTCTAGAGCCTGGAGCCCGTTACCCGCAGTAAGCACTTCAAATCCTGCATTCTCTAATTGGGTTTGAACTAAAAACACAATCCCTGGTTCATCATCAACAACCAGGATGCGCTGACGTACATGGTCGTAGGATTGAGTTGGCAAATTGTTCTCAGCCATAGTACTGCTTATGACAACTAAGGTAGTATTACTATGGGATTCGTCGTGGAACTATTTGAACCCAAAGAAATATAACCCAGAGAAATTATAAATGGGAGTAGAATACTATACAGTTTTGTTAGTATTCAGGAGAAGAGATCTATGCCCGAATTTCAAATCACATATCGCCTGGGGAGCCCGGACCTTATTGTTCGCAAAACAGAAGTTACCAAACTAGGAGACCTGATACTCACGCTCGAGAGCAAATCTAGCATTGATAGTCCTGTAAAGAGTACCAGCGGCAAGGTTATAGATTTAGAAAGTATGACTGCATTGCAGCAGGTCCCCCAAAACAGTGACTTGGAAGCTTACTTAAGAGCGATTGTCCACGATCTGAGAAACCCCCTCAGCACAATCATTGGTTTTGCAGATATGCTAGCCAGGGAACGTCATAAATTTCCTGAAGAACGTATTGACAAATTCACTGATGAGATCCTTCGAGCAGGTGAAAAAATTGACGACATGCTCAAATATCTCTCTCAAAGAGCGAAAGGTCTAACTTAATGGAAATGCTTTCTAAAATAGCGAAAGGGGATGATCGTCAGTTGAATTTTGCCTGAAAACAAGTCATAATATTTCGGCCAAAAGCTCCATACCAGAATAAGGAGAAAAATTTATGGTCACGTTGACAAAACCTGCTGAGGAATTAAAGGCTGCTCACGAAGTCCAAAAAGAATACAAATACGATCTCAGACCTGTTGAACAGGGTTATGCCAACCGCACACTCTATATCAACCTGACAGACAACACCATCGAAGAGAAACCTGTCACTCAACAGATGAAGGATCTTTTCACTGGCGGTCGCGGATTTGCCCTATGGCTGCTTTGGAATGCAATTAAAGAAAAAACTTCCTGGGATGATCCTGGAAATGACCTCGTCATTGCCAATGGCCCAATCGGGGGTATTACCGCCTATCCTGGATTGGGAAAATCCACCGTCGTCACCATTTCACCACTTACAAAGAGCGTCATCGACAGCAACGTTGGCGGTTATTTCGGCCCCTATCTGAAATTTTCCGGCTTCGACGCCATCGAAATACAGGGCAAAGCTCCCGAAGATGTCTTCGGGGATGTCATCATTGTCATTGATGGAGATACTGGTCATATATCGATCGAAACAGCTCCGTTGGAAGATGTAGACTCTCACCTGCTGGCCAACGAGTTAGCTGAACTCTATGGGAGCGGAAAGCGTGGAAAATATGGGGTTTCTACCGTTACCGCTGGGCAGGCAGCTGAATATATTAATTATGCTTGTCTGAACTTCAGTTGGTATGATGTGCGCCGCAAAGAAATGCGCATCAAACAAGCCGGGCGGGGTGGCACTGGCCGTGTATTCCGAGACAAAGGTTTGAAAGCCATCGTCGTCAAATACAACAGTCTTAAAGGGGATGCCAACAACCCAATTGACATGTTCATGATCCGGCAAGCTGGCAAACGTATCAACAAAGAGATCTCCAACCTGGACGATCAGCAAAACCAAATGCGCAAAGTCGGCACCGCGCACCTGGTGGAGATCATGAACCACTTTGACTTGCTGCCCGTGCATAACTTCCGTTATGGCGCACACCCCGATAGCGGTAATATCGACTCTTCAACCTGGCATGAGAAATTTACCCAGGGCATCAACGACGCTTGCTGGGCAGGCTGCACACTCTCTTGCTCCCATGGTGTGGACGGGTTCCCCTTGCAAACAGGGCCCTACAAAGGCCACGATGTACTAGTAGACGGACCCGAATATGAGAACATCGCCGGGCTTGGATCGAATATCGGCGTATTCGACCCGCTGGCCGTAATCGAGATGAATTTCTATTGCGATACCTACGGCGTGGACACGATCTCATATGCCAATTGCGTTGCCTTTGTGATGGAGTGTTGGCAACATGGCATTCTCGATGCCGAGAAGACTGGCGGCCTAGATCTCACCTGGGGGAATGCAAAATCAGCGCTGGAAATGTTACATCAAATGGCGCGCGGCGAGGGCTTTGGAGTCATCGTTGGGCAGGGTTCCCGCTTCATGAAGACCTACTTCGCCGAGGAGTTCGGCGGCGATGCTGATTTTCTCAATGATATCGCCATGGAAACCAAGGGTCTGGAAATCTCGGAATACATGACTAAAGAATCCATTGCCCAACAAGGCGGCTACGGCCTGGCTCTCAAAGGAGGCCAGCACGATGAAGCCTGGCTGATCTTCATGGATCAAGTCAACAAGCAATTGCCTACTTGGGAAGACAAAGCCGAGGCGTTACACTATTTCCCCATGTGGCGCACCTGGTTCTCACTGCATGGGCTGTGCAAACTGCCTTGGAACGACATCCTTCCCGAGAATAATGCCGAAACCGACGAGCCTCACAAAGTACCCGAGCATGTGGAGAACTACACCTGGCTCTACGAGGGCTTGACCGGGAAGAAAATCACACCCGAAGAATTGCTGGCCCAATCAGAACGGGTGTATAACTTCCAGAGAGTATTCAATTTGCGCCAGGGTTTCGGCACCCGCGACCACGATAAAGTCCCCTACCGAGCTATGGGTCCTGTAACGGTGGATGAGTACGAATCGCGCCAGGAACGCTACGACGAACAGATAATGCAGTTCCTGGAGCTTGATCCTGCAGCTATGTCCACAGAAGAAAAGATTGCTGCGCTTCGCAAATATCGATACGAACAATACGCCCAAATGACGGATGCAGTCTACAAACGGCGTGGCTGGAATGAGAACGGCATCCCAACCGTTGAGAAACTCAAAGAGCTGGGCATCGATCTGCCAAGCGTCGTTGATGTTGTAAAAAAAGTATTAACCTGATGGGCAAGTACTTTTTTCGAATCTACTAGATTCTTTCTCATCGCCCCCATTCAAATTCTAAGAGAGTGAAAGCGCATTTGACTTCACTCTCTATTTTGTTACTGACAGATAAATTCCCAAGAATTGTTGATACTATCGAATGCGATGGTGACAACCACGGTATCAAAATCGGGCAGACTCCCTGTACATGATACATTGATTGAAGACTGCTGCGTGATGAGTTCGCCTATTTCATTCAATCTCTCAACCAGTCTGGCAACCTCATTTCCTGTCAACGTAGCTCGTTCATTAAAAAGTCTTTGAGATATATGTTGTTTTACGCCGTTTAATAATTCGAGATACTGCTCATTTGGCAAGAGTGTGATAGTATACCTGCCTCCATGACCGCTGAAAACGTCAACTATGTTCCCAGACCGGATAAAACGAGTGTACCCGCGGCTGTTATCTGGGACGCGAACGAGCACTCTAGCATCAATATTGCTAACATTCTGAATTCGGACAAAAGAACACCCACTCATTATCAAGCTCAATAGGATAAGAATTGAAATCAAGCGCACCCGGGGGGATTTTAAGCATTTTCTAGTCAACATCGTCATTGCCTCATTTGCGACACAAGGATGAAGTCGCCATATCCACTTCATCCGCATTCTGGGTCACTTCACCAATTCGCGTCACGGCAATTCCTTCAGGAACGACCACAAACTGGTACTCATCGCCTCTGACGATCTCCAATATACACTCCCCTCCATTGGTGGCACGCAGCTCCAACCGATAACGGCCCTTCTCGATATTCCCAAAACCGCCGATCTCCAATGGGGCAAGCGTCTCACTGCCTGTACTTGCAGGACTGCCATCCTCAGTATCGAGGCGTTCAAGAGATGCACCCACGTCAAGATCGTCCAAATTAACAATCGAGATCTCCCCAGTCCCAGGTCCAACGATATTCATGATTTGGATATAGCTAAGGCTACCCGTGGAAATCAGGTAGTATCCGCCCCCGCCAACGACCAGAAATAGACAGATCATGACCACAAAAGCCACCCCACAGGAAATTAGAATGGTTGATTTTCGACTCCGATTTTTCTTGGGGCTCGCTTCTGGTCGATGGGCCAGTTCCCAATTGGCGCCATTCCACCGCATCCATTCGCCATCTGCAGCTCGTAGCTGCCATATAGAACCATCGGCGGCTTTAACTTGCAGCGCATTAACGGCTGCCTCGAACTGCGGCTGTGTCAGGCGCCCAGACTGCCATTGGTTTCTCAAATGCAGATACTGTTGATTAGCTTGATCAAAATTCATAGGTCACTAATCCTTATTGTCTCATCTTACCATAAATAGACACAAACTATCCCCTTTACAAAATAGAACATCTGTGCTATATTTGAACTACCCCATTCCTAAACACAAAGTAAGGAGAACGAATATGTCAAAACACCCTATTGTCCACGTTGAGTTTTCAGCAAATGACCGTGAGGCCGCTGGAAAATTCTACAGCGATGTCTTCGGCTGGGAAGTTCAGCAGATCCCCGATATGAACTATGCCATGTATACCGCTGGCGAAGGCGTTGGCGGCGGATTGAACCCCGTTAGCGACACCAACCCGGCGGGCACGACACTGGTGCATATCGGAACCGATGATATCGAAGCCACGCTGGCAACAATCGAAGCGAATGGCGGAAAAATGACCGTCCCTAAGACAGAAATTCCCGGGATGGGATGGTTCGCCATCTTCACTGATCCCACAGGGAACACAATTGGTTTATACCAGGCGATGGAAGAGTAAGGAACGCCAAGGGCGTCTCTCACTGATAGTCGAAAAAATAGTGTGCCAGCGGCTTTATGCTGCTGGCACACTATTTTTTCGATCATACATCCAAAACAAGCAATTCGAAATGTCTGCGGTTTTTATTGACAACCTCCAAAATCTCTCTATACTTCTCCAAAGGATAATTCGTTTATTAGAAATGCAGGGTCAATGCCCAACCTTGCGGCGATTATCCCCTTTTCTACCAGTCGAACTTTCGCTACTCAAACATTGTATTAAGTTTAGGACTTACGCAGTTCAGCGAAAAAATGGCTGGGAATAGGGGGTGGGGGCTACGCCCCCACCCCCTATTCCCAGCCCAATCCGCTTCAAGTGCGTAACTCCTTATGTTAATGATGCCCATAGCTGTACGAATATTTTGCTCAGGAGAGATGTATGAAATTGTTACGCTTGGTTCTACTCACACTCATCTTGGGGGGTGCACTATCTGCATGTGATACCTTTCAACCATCGCAGTTGTGCGGTGAAGAAACCGAAGCCGATCACCAGGCTTTTACTCAAATCTTCTCCGATTTGCAGGTGAGCGCATTGGACGGTTCATATGTCGAAGATGGCAATGAGCAAGTCAACCGCGTCTTCCAGGGACCTGTATCGTTGGCCATCAACATGGTCAGCCTCAAAGAAACAGAGCTGCGCCTGTGTATCTTCGGAGCGAAAAGAAATGGCGCAGTCGTCTTTGATGAGTCTTTTTCACTTGCTGCGGGCCAGGAGAGCATCAGGCTAGGAGAATACTCTAAAGGACCTTATATCATCCGAGTTTATGCTGACGGAAAATTGGTCGAGAATATTTCTTTTTTGATCAGATAATTTTCTATGGATCATTTCAAATCGATTTACACATCTAAGGCTGACGATTATCATCAAATGATCGCTGCGGAGGACACGGACGGGAACATCCTACGGGAATTAGAGAGGCTTGCAGATTTTCGAGATAAACGCGTCCTTGACCTGGGTTCTGGGACCGGGCGCATCCCTTTGCTGATTCACGCCCAAACCTCGCAAATCATCAGTTTTGATCTTCACAAGGCCATGCTGCAAGAACAGGCCAAACAGCGCAGCCAGGTTGCTGGAGATTGGCATTTAGCGCAAGGAGATCTGCGCGCCCTCCCTATCCACAACCATTGGGCAGATATCGTCTTTGCCGCTTGGGCTTTAGGTCACTTCCAGGACTGGTTTGCAGGGGATTGGCATCGACAAGTGGACCGGGTGATCAACGAGATGATGCGGGTATCGAAACCCCAGGGCAGTCTGATCATTATCGAGACCCTGGGAACAGGCACTCTTGAAGCCGCACCCCCTCATCTGGGGTTGGCTGAATACTATCGTAGACTAGAAAATACCTGGGGGTTCGAGAGGCACGAGATCAGGACGGATTATCAATTCAAAAGCGTCGCAGATGCAATCGAAAAAACAGAGTTTTTCTTCGGTCCGGAGCTGTCAGAATTGATTCGACAAAACAACCGGTCACGGCTGCCCGAATGGACAGGAGTTTGGTTGAGGCGACTTTGAAGGGAATGTCAAATTGCACCTGAAGTGGATTGGGCTGGGAATAGGGGGTGGGGGCTTCGCCCCCACCCCCTATTCCCAGCCATTTTTCGCTGAACTGCGCAAGCCCTATGGCTAAGGGTGTTTAGCCAACCGCGTTACAATCAAATTGGGTTACAAACGATATTCATGGTTTCCACCCAACGCGGTTGGTTTTCTACCCGAAAACTTTGCGTAGGCAATTTATTTTTTTTAATCCTCACTTAAACTCGAACGCGGTGATGTAAGCGTAATCGCCTGACCAATCACTAGCAAAAACACGCAAACCATCAGGAACCACAGCTACACCCGATATTGAATAAAACATTCCCTCCATCCAAGGATTCTCTCCATCTTCGACATCTGTGCCAAATTGGCCCACCACAGCACCGCTGGGATCGAGCTTGAGCACACCCTCGGGCGACCAGATAGCGACATAGAAATTCCCCGACTTATCAATGGCCACATCTTGAGGGCTGGCGAAACTCAGCGCTTCTTCTCCGATCTTGCCCAGGAAATTTCCTTCAGAAGAATATTGCAAAAGCACATCGCCGAACCAATCCACCAGATAGAGATTGCCATCCGGCCCAAATGCCATCTCCTCGATGCTTGGATCTTCGAAGTCAATTGTGAATTTGCGCAAATAAATTCCATCAGAACTGAAAACCTGGATTTGGGTAATATCTTCTCCGGCATCGTTCGTGTTTTCATCCAAGACATACACATTGCCATCGGGACCAAGGGCTAAAGAATCTGGGCTGAAGGTGCCGAACTGGCCAGGTCCATTGCCTTGCTCCCCAAACCTTGAGAGCAACTCGCCCTCTGATGAGAAAACAAATACCGCATTCGCGCCCCAATCTGCGACAAAGATCGTGCCATCGGAGGCAACTTGCACATCCATTGGAATCCAAAGATCATCATGGCTGATCAATCTGTCCTGGGAGCCTTCATCGACATTGTAGACGCGCACCCCAAAGGTGTCATCAGCGACATAAAGACGTCCATCTGGGCCGATGTCCATCCCCCCCAAACCGCCGATCTGACCTTCATCAGAGCCGCTTTCGCCTCCCGCGCGCCACAAAACACCTTCGATATTCCCAGTAGCCGAGGGCGGGGTGAGGGCTCCCGCACTCTCGGGAGAACCAACCAATTCCACGGCATCAATCTCATTCCAGGGGGACTCAAGCACAGTCTGATCGATGGTGACCTTGACGCCTTTGACCTCGTAATCCACAACGGGATTAACCGTCAACACAAAGGGACAGCCCTCGATAATTTTCTCTGGCTCGCCCGTGTACACGGTCTCGTAGTTACCATCTACGCCGATCACATCCACCTGGACAACCTGATTAGGGGCTGAAGTCTGGATGATATTAATTTCGCTGGGGATGACAGCTTGGTCGTAACTCAGCTCAATCCACTCGACTGTATAGCCTTCATAGGAGGCCCAGGCCGTATCCACGGTACCGCAATAATCGATCAGGGTGTCGGGTTCGCCAGTAGCCTGTATGGCGGCGTAACCTGGCGTATTATATTGAGAGCTAGCAGTTGCCTCGCTGGCCCATTGGTGGATTTCATCCGTTTGCTGCTCTTCGAAGGTGAATTCAACTTCAGTCGGCTCGAAGAATTGCACCGTTGCCAGTACAGCATCAAAATACGCTTCTAGCTCATTTTGCCATCGAACCGCAGGAGCGGACCCTACCATCGTGAACTCTTGGTTTGGAGTGACTGCCACAACAACGATGCGGCCATACATTTCCACATCGCCATCAAATCCATGTATATCGACAGCGTAACCTGGGATCCCATCCACAGTGATGGCTCGCCGATCAGAAACCTCGATGTCATCATCTTCCACGCCCTCGACAGAATTTTGATAGAGCGCATCTAAACTGACACCGTCTGGATTCGATCCCCCACCCAGAATGAGGCTGACTTCATCTGAATCAGGTGCTACCACACTGGCGAACCCAATGAACTCTTCTGTAACAAAGCCGGGGACTGTCTGAAAGACATACCCACCTTCTTCACTTCGATGTTCATCCCCTAATTGAATTTCAGGCTCTGGTGGGAGATTTTCAACTGAGGAATCTTTAGAGGCGGGTTCCGCATCTGAAGGTTCAGCCTGTTCTGGGGCTGGTTCGCCTTCAAGTACCTGATCTTCAGATCCGCCGCCGAGTACTGTCTGGCACGCCAGGCTGGCCAGTACAAGAACAACTAAAATAATGAAAAGATGAGATGTTTTGGTTTTCATTGAGCCACCTCCTCCAAAACCAATTTATCGTTGATGAAATCAGTATGCTTACTATATAACTTGAGTTTTGCGATTTTAGAGTAAAAATGCGGTACGATGGTCAAAAACCTA
>CAYTKR010000019.1:48168-57667 GCA_964438295.1 uncultured Anaerolineales bacterium | reverse complement strand
GCCCGCCTTTGGCGTGAGCGACAAAAGGAGCGAAGAATCCCCAAATTTATCACTCAAAGAGAGAGATTCTTCGTCGCTGCGCTCCTAAGAATGACAGTTCTATGATTGATTTCTATGTCCACGTTTAAGTAACGTCCTACCGAAAATACAACAATCTGGAAATATTCAGAATATTCCAGTCAATTTAAAATAGGAGTTCATATGAGCAATTATGATGTCATCGTCATCGGTGCAGGCCCTGGGGGGTACGTTGCCGCCATTCGTGCCTCTCAATTAGGATTGAAAACCGCCATCGTCGAAAAAGAATGGCTGGGAGGCGTTTGTCTCAACATCGGCTGTATTCCTTCGAAATCCTTGCTAAAAAACGCTGAAGTCGCCCATATCTTGCGAAAACGCGGCCGGGAGTTTGGCTTTTCATTCGAGAATCTCGAGCTGGATTACGGTGTGGCCGTCAAACGCAGCCGGCAGGTTTCGGGTCGGCTAACCAAAGGCGTGGGATTCTTGATGAAGAAGAATAATATCGATGTTCACATGGGCGCTGCAAAGCTGACCGCCAAAGATACTGTCATCGTGACCGATGAAGAAGGGAAAACCCAAGCGTTGAAAGCTGCCAATATCATTGTGGCGACCGGTGCCAGCCCCTTCATCATCCCAGGTGTGGAGATCGATGGCGAAAAGGTAGTCACTTATCGCGAAGCTATCCTACAAGATAAGCTTCCCCAATCGGTGGTGATCGTCGGATCTGGAGCGATTGGGGTGGAATTTGCTACTGTGTGGAATTCCTATGGCGTAGATGTGACCATCGTCGAGATGCTGCCTCGGCTGGTGCCGCTCGAAGATGAAGAAGTCAGCGCTGAATTAGGTAAAGCCTTCAAAAAGGCCAAGATCACTGCGCTGACAGGCCACAAAGTTGAAGCAATCGAGACCACCAAGAAGGGTGTCAAGGTAACCGTTTCCAGTGAAGAAGGCGAGCAAACGCTGGAAGCTGAACAGGCTATGATCGCCATCGGGTTCAGGCCCAATATCGAGGGAATTGGCCTGGAAGAAGTTGGAGTCAAGCTAACGGATCAGGGTGCCATCGAGATCGACGAGCGCATGGCTACCAACGTCCCCGGGATCTGGGCTATCGGCGATGTGACTGCCAAACTGATGCTGGCCCACGTTGGTTCTGCGCAAGCAATGGTCTGTGCAGAAAATATCGCCGGGGTCGAGACTCACACCCTGGATTACGAGATGATGCCGCGAGCAACATATTGCCACCCGCAGGTTGCCTCCTTTGGCATCACTGAAGAACAAGCGAAGGAACGCGGTTTCGAGGTCAAGATAGGGCGCTTCCCCTTCCAGGCCAACGGCAAAGCCTTAGGATTGGGCGAGTCAGCTGGTTGGGTCAAGATCGTTTCCGATGCCAAATACGGCGAAATCCTAGGCGCTCATATGATCGGCCCAGAGGTCACTGAATTGCTACCAGAATTGACCATCGCGCAGATGATGGAGTTAACCGCCGCAGAGATCGCTCGCAATGTGCATGCCCACCCCACACTGAGCGAAGTACTCATGGAAGCCGCGCATAGTGTTGAAGGCCACGCTATTCATATATAACTCAGTGTTTGATAGCAAAATATGATAAACCACCAAGGCACGAAGACTCAGTGGAATTCAATTTGATCTTTGTGCCTTATGGTTTTGCCTATGGCGGCCCCTGCAAGAGGTGAAAAAATGACCCAGAACAACCAACTTATTCAACAACTCAACTATGCCAGAGAAAAGCTCATTTCAGCGTTGAACAAAGTTGATCCCCAATCTGCAGTTAACCCAGGACTGACGATCAAGGATATGCTCGCCCATATCTCTGCCTGGGAAGAGGTCTGTATCGATGCATTGCGCGTTCTGACTGCGGGAGAGGAGCCTCAGGTTACGGTCCATCAAGGTATAGACGCATTCAATGATCAAGCGACTGTTGCGTACCAGGAATTCTCTTATGAGGAAGTGATACAGAAACTTGCGACAAATCGTCAAAATTTTATCGCTCTCATTAATAAATTCCCTGAAGCGATGCTCACAAAAGAGTTAAATTTGCCCTGGGGAGGCGCAGGAACTGTGAGAGCCATCGTCAAGGTCCTGGCAGATCATGAAAAAGAACATGCTGAAGAAATCGAAGCTCTAGGAAGGTGATTCCAATGGCAACCCCACTTCATAAAAAACTGCGCCTGCATACCATTCAGAAGGCACTCATCTTGAACGCCCCCCAAGGATATCTAGACCTCTTGGGAGAGCTTCCAGAAGGGGTAATAGTTTCTCAACAAGCCGAGGGAAAATTCGAGTTCGTCCATCTCTTTGTCAAAGATAGCGCTGAGTATCAATCGCTGGCGCCAATCGCTCTCGAAGCAATTGAATATGATGGTTTACTATGGATCTCGTACCCCAAGAAGAGCGCCAAGATCAAGTCCGACTTATCCCGAGAAATTTTGTGGGAGATGACAAAGGGCACCGGTATCCGCCCCGTTACACAAATTTCCATCGACGAAACCTGGTCAGCGCTGCGCTTCCGTCCAGAGGAGGAGGTTAAGAAATAAGAAACGCGATAGAAAATTTTTTGCACGGGACACTCAATTTAAGGAATAATCATGACACCCACATCCCACTCATCATCAATCTACCAACGCCCTGTAGAATTACTACAAAAACTTGTCCAATTCGATACCACCAATCCACCAGGGAACGAAACCGAATGTATCGTTTTTATTGACGGACTGCTAAAAGATGCTGGATTTGAAACCACATTAATTTCAAAATCACCCCAGCGCCCAAACCTGATCACTCGGCTAAAAGGGCAGGGGAATGCCCCACCTCTGCTTTTGTACGGCCATGTGGATGTCGTCACGACGGCCAACCAGCAGTGGACGTACCCACCATTCGAAGGAAAAATTATTGACGATTACGTCTGGGGACGTGGCACACCGGACATGAAAGGCGGAGTTGCCATGATGCTATCCGCTTTTCTGCGCGCCAAAGCAGACGGGCTGAAACCTGCCGGGGATATCGTTCTATTAATCCTGAGTGATGAGGAAGCGGGAGGAGATTTTGGAGCTAAGTACCTGGTAGAAGAGCATGCGAGCATTTTTGAGGGGATACGCTATGCCCTAGGAGAGTTTGGCGGGTTCACCCTTCACATTGGTGGCAAACGCTTTTACCCGATACAGGTCGCAGAAAAACAGATCTGCTGGATGAAAGCGACTGTGCGTGGTCTGGGAGGGCACGGCTCCCTGCCGGTGCGTGGTGGCGCTATGGCCAAGTTATCGAAACTCCTTGATCAACTCGACCAGAACTGGTTACCCCCTCATGTGACTCCAATTTCTGAGATGATGTTCAATGCCCTTGCTTCGGGCGTTGGAGGCCTTACAGGAATGATTCTCAGGCAATTAACCAATCCAGCCATGGTAGACCCCATTTTGAAGCTGCTTGGAGAGCGGGGAAATCTCTTCTCACCGATGCTGCACAATTCGGTAAGCCCAACGATCCTCCACGCCAGCAACAAAATCAATGTGATCCCCAACGAAGTCACTGTAGAATTGGACGGTCGACTGCTCCCCGGGTATTCTCCTGATGAGATGCTCGCTGAACTTCGAGCGATCGTCGGTGATGATGTGCTCTTCGAAGTCGTCCGGCATGATCCGGGACCTTCAGAACCTGATATGGGCATGTTCGATATTTTGAAGAGTATTTTAGAAGAAGCGGATCCAGGGGGGATTCCAATCCCCTATCTGATGACCGGCGTCACAGATGGACGCTTCTTATCCCAACTTGGAATTCAAACCTACGGTTTCATACCCATGACACTGCCCGAAGATTTCAACTTCTCAGCGTCTGTGCACACTGCAAACGAACGTATTCCTGTCAAGGCGGTCGAGTTTGGAACAAATGCAGTGTATCAAGCTCTACTGAGATTTGGGGAAAATTCCTAACAATTAGGGTGCATTTTTTGAAAGTGCACCCTAATTGTATTTCAATTCGTCAGGGTCAGGTCCCCCCAGGTCATGGGATGGGTAAGCATGCGGGTGCTAACATTGGAGATCATGCTTTGCTGCACAGTCTGCCCGCCCAGGTCATTATCCGAGACCGAGAAAGCAAAGCCAAAATGCTGTCCGGTGTAAGGGCTGACACCAAAGACACTCCAGGGGATCGCCAACTCAAGATGATAGCCATTGGACAATCCCAGGACTCCGATCTGCACCTGAGAACGCGACCCCTGGACATTCGCCGGGAACCACAAATAAGCCTCGGGGTTGTTGCCTTTGGTTGTAAATCCAGGTGAAACACCCAACTGGTAGTCGTCATAGCTCAACACATCGTAATAATAATCTCCCCCGACATTAGTATCCAACAAAATTTCGACGCTATCGCCCTTATACAAGTTTCTCCCCGTGGCATTCTGCTGATAGAACTCATCCCAGACCCGAATACCGACATACATGTAGTTGGTATCCCACCCAACCATCACATTGGCTTTCAAATCTGCGTCATCGCTGATCTCGCCCGCTCCATAAACCGGGTTGGATGCAGGGTAAATGCCCAAACTCCAATCGCTCAAATCCCCATCGATGGTGGGAGGGCTGCTCAGGTGCGCCGCAGCGATGCTTGTTCCCTGACGCATCCCTGGGCCCGCGTATGAAACTGTGGGGGTAAATGTAATCGTTGGTATTGGCGTGTTGGTTGGGACCGGCGTATTCGTGGGAACCGGCGTATCCGTAGGGATGGGTGTATTTGTCGGTGTCACAGGGGTTGGACTGGACGCTTCGGCGCCGGACTGAACGCTGGCATCCTGCGCTGGGTCCGCGGTGAGATTAGGGAGTGAGGTTGTGGGTGAGGGTTGGCTGGTTTGCAAGATATCGATGATCGCAGTGCGAGTCAAATCTGGTGTGGAAGTGGGGATCACCACTGGAGCAGGATTTCCATATAAATTGCAGGCCATTACGCCAATAACCAAAATCCCGGCGGCAACTAGCAGTCTTAGTTTTGGGGAGCTCATGACGACACCTTTCTTGAAGCGTGATTGACAAATAAACAATGAACGTTATCAGATTATACGTTACACGTTTCGTGCCGGAAATTCCCAATAAGTATTGTTGGACTCCATGAATATATCTTGGAGATTATTTGGGGGCACTTAGAGGCTCCTGCATTGGGATGGCACAATGGGCGATTGGATATCGGTTGGTTGTATATGGGGAATATCAGGACGCAACGTGAGTAAACACTGATTCGTAAGATATCCCCCAGTGCCCTTGCACTGGGGTGGCGCTGGGGCGCGTGGACACTCAAAGGGTGAGTACACCGCTGGCGAACATGGGGAGCGATGAATTAGCTGCGCGCTCCCCAATGCTCATGCATTGGGATGGCGCTGCGGCGCGAGGATACTCAAAGGATGAATACACCGCAGGTGAAAAAGGGGAGCAATGAATTTGCTGCGCGCTCCCCAATGCTCATGCATTGGGATGGCGCAATGGGCGATTGGATAACGGTTGGTTGTTTATGGGGAATATCAGGACGCAACGTGAGTAAACTCTGATTCGCAAGAGATCCCCCAGTGCCCTTGCACTGGGGTGGCGCTGGGGCGCGTGGACTACGCCCCAGCGCGCAAAAGGCGGCCTTTCGGCCGCCTTAAAAAATCTGCCTATCAGCAGAAACCCCACCATGCCGTGTGCAACTAAGTTTTGAACCTGCTTTCGCAGGTATTGGCCTTCATCGGTAGATCCGCCTTGGCCGAAGCCTATCGCGTCACTAACGGAATATCAGGCCAGTTATCAGTAAGTGTTGGCTCAAAACGCATGTGCTGCATCACGAACACAGCAGGGTATGGTTCTTATACCATAAAAGAATACCCAAGGGAAGGGACGTTTGTTCTAACTAACAAAATTTTTAATGTTTCACGGATAAACCCGGTTTATTGTGCGTGGAAATGCTATTGTTTCACGGATATGGTGAATGCCACAGATCCAGGAAACGGTGCGCTCGACACCTAAACCAAACCCACTATGGGGTACACTACCAAAGCGACGCAGTTCCATGTACCATTGATATGCTTCTTCGGGGAGTTCGTGCTCATGGATGCGCTGGAGCAGTTTCTCGGGGTCGGAGATGCGCTCACTGCCACCGATGATCTCCCCGTATCCTTCGGGGGCGAGAAGATCAACACTCTTGCACACCTCGGGGCGCCCAGGCCAGGGCTCCATGTAGAATGCCTTGACCTGGGTCGGATAACCATACACGAATACTGGTTTCTCGAATTGTTTCGTGAGGGCAGTTTCATGGGGTGAGCCAAAATCTTCTCCCCATTCGAACGCTAACAAGGCTTTCTCTTCAGGGTCTTCGGTTTTCTCACGGATCTCTGCGATCATCTCGACAGCTTTGTCGTACGAGATGCGCGGGAAAGGTGGCGTCACTTTCTCCAGGGCAGTTGTGTCTCGTTCTAAGGATGTCAACTCGGGAGCACGCTCTTCTAAAGCGCGCTTGACGATATGGGACACGAATTGCTCCTCTACTTCCATGATGCCATCGAGATCGCAAAAAGCCACTTCCGGCTCAACCATCCAGAATTCTGTCAGGTGGCGGCGCGTTTTCGATTTCTCTGCCCGAAACGTAGGGCCAAAGCAGTAAACCTTCTGAAAAGCATAGATATTGGCCTCATTGTACAGTTGCCCAGTTTGGGCTAGGTAAGCAGTTCCCTCATCAAAGTAGGGAGTACCAAAAAGCGTAGTCGTCCCCTCGGCGGCCGCGGGGGTCAGGATGGGCGTATCCATATTGATATAGCCATTGGAATCCAGCCACTCCCGGATGGCGCTGACCACAGTGGAGCGAATCCGCAAAATAGCCCATTGGCTGGGCATACGCAGCCATAGGTGGCGGTTCTCTAAAGCAAAATCGGTGCCGTGCTCCTTGAGGGACATAGGGTAATCATCATCAGCCAACTGAATAACTTTGAGATCTGTAATGCCAATTTCAAAACCGCCGGGAATGCCAGGGGCGCGGCCGTCTGCACGAACTTGGCCGGTGATCTCCACCGCAGACTCTTGCGTCAATCGTACAATTTCTTCGAAGATTTCCTCGGGAAGATCACCCTTGAAAGCCACACATTGCACAAATCCATACCCATCTCGAACGAGCAAGAACACGAGCTTTCCTTTGCGGGTGCGGTTATACACCCACCCCTGGATTTTGATTTCCTGATCGGCATAATCACTGATTTTTTCAATGCGAATTAGTGTTGACATAAATACTCCTTCAAGCGGTCATCCTCGCAAATCGATATGCAATTCCTTGAGCTGCTCCTCCTCCACAGGAGAGGGTGCGCTAGCCATTATATCGCGGGCATTTTGATTCTTTGGAAAAGCGATCACCTCGCGGATATTGGGCTCGCCAGCCAGGATCATGCAAATGCGATCGATCCCTGGGGCAATCCCACCGTGAGGAGGCGTGCCGTACTCAAAGGCCTCTAGCATGTGCCCAAAGCGCTCTTGGGCTACCTCCGTTTCCAGGCCGATCAGATCGAAAACCTTTGATTGAAGTTGACGATCGTGGATACGGATGGAGCCACCGCCAACTTCATAGCCATTGAGCACCATATCGTACTGCTGCCCGCGCGCTTTGCCGGGACTACTGTCCAGATATTCAATATCCTCTGGCATCGGCGAGGTAAACAGGTGGTGACTGGGGTCCCAACGCTCTTCCTCAGCATTGTACATCACGAAGGGGAAATCGATCACCCAGCAGAACCCCAACTCATCCGGATCCGTCAACTCTAGGCGAGCGCCTAAATATTCCCGCAATCGGCCAAGGCTTTCGAATGTGATCTCTGGCTGGGCAGCAACTACGAGGATCAGGTCTCCTGCCTGCGCATTAAAGCGGTTCTTGATCTCGGCGAGAGTCTCTTCAGAAAGGAACTTGGCAAATGAAGAGCGCTGCTCGCCCTGGGACGTCAGGGCGATATAAGCCAAGCCTTTGGCCCCATATTGGCCGACGTACTCGGTCAGCTCTTCGATCTGCTTGCGGCTGTAATCACCAAGTCCGCTAGCCTTGATGCCGCGCACGTGACCGCCGCTTTCAGCGACGCTTTCGAAAACACGGAAACCACTACCCCCGGCTAGATCAGTGATGTCGACAAGCTCCATGCCGAAGCGGATATCTGGATTGTCTTTCCCAAAGCGTGTCATCACTTCATCGTATGTAAAACGTGGCCAGGGAGATGCAAGCAAGCGCTTTTGGGGGACAATATCTGCGATTAATTTAGTAAATAAGTCCTCGGTCAGAGACATCACATCTTCACGCTCCACAAAGGACATCTCCATATCGAGCTGCGTAAATTCTGGCTGCCGATCGCCGCGTTGGTCTTCATCCCGGAAACATCGCGCTATTTGGAAATATCGTTCTACACCAGCGACCATCAACAATTGTTTGAGTTGTTGAGGCGATTGAGGTAAGGCATAAAATTCCCCAGGGTGAACACGAGAAGGAACCAGGTAGTCACGGGCGCCCTCAGGGGTGGTCTTGAACAATATCGGGGTTTCTACTTCCAAAAATCCCTTCTGGTCTAGATAATCGCGGATGAATTTGACCACTTTGTGGCGCAGCACTAAGTTGTGACGCATGCGGTCCTTGCGCAAATCCAGGTAGCGATAGCGCAAGCGCACCTGCTCGTCGATCTCTTCTTCTTTGTTGATATAGATGGGAGGGGTCTTAGCGGGATTGAGAATCTTGACCTCTTGCACTTCAATCTCGATTTCACCGGTAGACATTTCAGGGTTGATCATACCCTGAGGACGTTTGTGAACCTGGCCTGTTACCTGGATGACCCATTCCGACCGGACAGGCTCCATGGCTTTGTGCGCCTCCGGAAATTGCTCTGAGTTCGTAACGATCTGAACCAGTCCATACCGGTCGCGCAGATCCATAAAGGTCACCCCACCATGGTCTCGCCGCCGATGGACCCAACCAGCCAGGGTAACTGCTTGTTTTGCGTGTTCTGCAGTCAATTCACCGCAAAAATGGGATTTGTACATAGGTACCTCCAAAGAGTTTCAAGAATTAATTTAAGTTTGTGATTATTATTCATATCGTGCACCCCCAGTGCAATTGTCCTACAGACGTACTTTGCATGCATTGGGGTTGAAAACGTGATGGTCTCCTAAACGCCATCATTTCAACCCAGTTCTTGAGAACTACGGTGATAAATGCCGTATTAGGAAACGCTCAAGCCAAATTCGTAAGCTGCTCCCCCAGCGCTCTTGCGCTGGGGTTCAAGGCGAGGCGGGATCTAATCCGCCATCGCCATACCCTTGTGCAAGAGCACAAGGGCTTGATATGCCGCTATATATGCGGCTCCTCAGAAATATGTGTAGCATGCTCCCCCAACGCTCTTGCGTTGGGGTTCAAGGCGAGGCGGGATCTAAACCGCCATCGCCATACCCTTGTGCAAGAGCACAAGGGCTTGATATGCCGCTATATA
>CAYTKR010000019.1:0-48068 GCA_964438295.1 uncultured Anaerolineales bacterium | reverse complement strand
AGAGCACAAGGGCTTGATATGCCGCTATATATGCGGCTCCTCAGAAATATGTGTAACATGTTCCCCCAATGCTCTTGCATTGGGGTGCCTGAGATGCCGTTTTGGATACGGCTTCAGGCGTATACGTAGCACGCTCCCCCAATGCTCATGCATTGGGGTGCTTCAAATGCCGTATCGGATACGGCTTCAGGCGTATCCGTAGCACGCTCCCCCAATGCTCATGCATTGGGGTGCTTCAAATGCCGTATCGGATACGGCTTTTGAAGCAAAAAAAAACGCCCTCTGCTCTGAGCATCGGGCGATAGGGTTGAAATTATCAGGTTCAGTGTTCTGACAGCCTGCACCGTACCGCCCGACGGAGATTGTCGGTGGCATTGGCATTCCTATTATTATCGTTGTTCAACAGGCAAGTCAAATTCATCGATCTAAACCTTTTAGAATTTGCGTGCATTATATCACAGGATTTTTGTACCTGGGAGTAAAAGCGCTGTAAAAGTTATCAACAATGGGTGATCATTCCTAGCACGCGCTTATACTTTCTGGAAAACTGCAGGCTGACTCGGAAGGCGCTCTTGGGCTTCTACGGATGTGACGAAATCCCAAAAATTCAATTGGGCGCGGGTTGGGGCCACAATTGTGTTTCGCACCATAAATATGGTGCGCTCAAGATCCATCCCAGCGACATGCACTTCAGCGATATTGCCCAATTCCAGGCCGCGCATTGCTGCCAAGCGTGAGATGAAGGCAATCCCAATCCCCTCCTCGACAGCCATTTCAATGGCTTCCGCATTACCTAGCTCCATAGCAATATTGAGCATCTCGGGATAGATATCATGCCCTCGGAGAGCATCGAGAAAGACTTCCCTTGTACCTGCAGCTTCTTCACGCAAGATGATGGGCTCATCCAGTAAATCATCGGGGTATATTTGAGGGTAATCTGCCCAGGGATGATCGGCAGGGACGATCAAGATGACATCATCTGTGAAGAGCTCTTTGTATTCAAGGTCTCGGCCATCGATCTTTTTGCTGGAAACACCTAAAGCTACATCTCCTACAGAAAGCTTATCCAAGACACTCTTTCGACTGGTGACCTCCACATTGATGCGTACCATAGGGAATTGCTGCCGGAACAAGGCAATCAACCCAGGGAGCAGGTATTTTCCTGAGGCAGTCGAACAACCTATAGTCATCTCTCCAACAACTTCACCTTGCAAAGACACCATGGTCTCATCAAGTCTTCTCGCCAGACCAATAACTTCTTTGGCTAAGGGTTCAAGCACCTGGCCCGCTTCTGTTAGGCACATAGTACGTCCATGTCGATTGAAGAGCTTCACTCCAAAGCGATCTTCTAAGCCGCTGATCTTCTGGCTCACCGCAGGTTGAGTGAGATGCAGCTTCCTACCTGCCTTGCTGAAGTTATTACACTCCGCAGCTTCAACGAAAACTACCAAATCGTCAATTGAAAGCATGGTATCACCTTTCTCTATCTATAAATTTTCCTAATAGTTTGTAGCATTACAGATAATCATTATTTAATATAAGTCGTTCTGATAACTAGGCATGACAATTGTTACTTTTAATTATAGATGGCTTCTTATTAAAATCGGAGGTAATTTGTCACATCTCCATATGTGACAGATTACACTATTGTGGGTTTACTCATTTATGGGACTCACTGGAAGTAACCAGGAAGGCATCACCTAGAAATCAGAATTAGGAGAGTGCATACAATGCATCATATGCTCAAAAATTCCAGTATTCGACTTGGCTTGCAAATTAGTTCTTTGCTAATCGTGGGAATTATCTTCGGATTGACCGCGCTCGCAGGCCCAGCCTATGCTGGCGAAGAAGAACCTCCTGACCATAGTATATTCCCCCAACTTCAGGCGGAATTTGCAACTGGTCCTGAGGTCACCCAAGCTTGTCTGGAATGCCACGTCGATTCGGGCTCCGAGGTCATGGCTACAACACACTGGACTTGGGAATACACCACCGAAGATGGGCAGCAACTGGGCAAAAACAACGTCATCAACAACTATTGTGTCGCTGTTGCCTCCAACTGGCCCCGCTGTACTAGCTGCCACGTCGGCTACGGATACTCCAACCCTGAGGCTTTCGCCGAAATGGGTGAGGGATCTGTTGACTGCTTAGTTTGTCACGACACAACCGGCACATATAAGAAATTCCCCGCAGGATCTGGTCATCCTGCGTATGAAGAGAAAGTCTTCCCTGCTGGCCCTGGCGAGCCCTACGGCAAACCTTGGACGCCCCCAGATCTCACTGCTATTGCGCAAGCTGTTGGTGCTCCAACCCGTGCTAACTGTGGTTCCTGTCACTTCAACGGTGGCGGCGGCCCCAACGTCAAGCACGGTGACCTAGATATTTCCATGGTCAACCCCAGCTACGAAGTTGATGTCCATATGGACGCTGAAGGTTTGAATTTCACCTGCCAGGCTTGCCACACAACAGAAGAGCACACCGTGGCCGGCAGCCACTACGAGTTTGACCTCGCTGGTGAATCCACCCTGAAGACTTGTCAGACTTGCCACACTGAGGCAGCTCACGATAACGAGGCTCTCAACACTCACACTGCGCGCGTAGCCTGCCAAACCTGCCACATCCCCACCTATGCCAAAGAACAATACACCAAGACCTTCTGGGATTGGAGTACAGCTGGTGATTTGAAAGACGGTGAAGGCGATTTCGAAGGCCGCAAAGTTTGGACTGTCAAGAAAGATGAGAATGGCAACAAGGTCTTCATGTCACCCAAAGGCACCTTTGAATGGGGTATCGGCTTAACCCCAGATTACATGTGGTTCAATGGTGATGCGACCTTCATCACCCTGGATGATGAATTCGATCCTGAAAGCATTGTGGAGATCAACTCTTTGCACGGCGATCGTGCAGATGAAACTGCATTGATCTTCCCAATGAAATCCTTCTACGCGGTTCAGCCTTACGATGCTGGCACCAACAAACTCGTTGTGCCTAATCTCTTCCCGACCAATCCAGAAACTGCTTACTGGAAGAATTGGGATTGGAATCTGGCTGCTCAAGGCGGTCAGGCAGTAGTGGGTCGCGAATTCAGCGGTGAAGTTGGCTGGGTCAACACCATCATGTATTGGCCTCTAACTCACCAGATTTCCCCTGCTGAGCAGGCACTCGAATGTACTGCCTGCCACAGCGAAGAGGGTATTTTGGACTTCCTTGCCCTGGGTTATTCAGAAGAGGAAACTGCGAAACTTCAGGCTTCTCCGTCAGAAGATTAGGGTAATTTCCCTTATCCTCACCCAGCGCGCTTCGTCTAAGCGCTAACTGCCTTCCTGGCACGTGAACAGCCCCCATTCTGGGGGCTGTTTTTTTATTCCAGACAGCTTCCTTCTTTTGTACATTCATGAACTTATGTAACTATGCAATGTCGACCATTGATGTCCTGTTATGTTTGTCACCCCCTCTCTGTGACAGATATCACTATAATGACACGTTTCCCCATGTTATATTTTTCACGGATAAACGTATGTGCATAAGCATATATTTCGATATAAACATAGGCAATGAGCTAAGGAAATCCAGATGTCTGACTTTCGAGCTGAAATCAACAAATTACACGCCAATATCTGTAGCGGGCTTGCAGACCCCACCCGCATTCTCATCTTATACACGTTGCATGACCATCCCTATAATGTCAGCGAACTCGCAGAAAGCTTAGAACTCCCCCAGCCAACAGTTTCCCGCCATTTGAAAGTTTTACGGGAACGGCAGATGGTTTTAGCCGAGCGAAGCGGCCAGGCAGTTTACTATTCCCTAGCCGATGCACGCATCATCGAAGCGATGGACCTATTGCGAGCAGTCCTGGCCAGCCGACTGCATGATCAAGGCGAACTAGCAGACTCGGTAAGCCAGGAAATACCTTAATTTATTTCTGTACAAAAATCAGGAGACACTTTAAATGAAAACATTCTTGATCCTCGGTGCCGGAACTGGCGGAACTATGGTAGCCAACAAAATGGCCCATGAACTCGATCCCCAGGAATGGCGCATCATCATCGTTGACAAGTTCGAAACTCACTACTACCAACCCGGTTTTTTGTTTATCCCCTTTGGTATCTACTCCCCCAGCGATGTCATCAAACCCAAGCGTGATTTTATCCCCCACAATGTCGAATATATTTTATCCGACATTGAATTGATCGAACCAGATAAAAATCGCGTACTTCTCACTAAGGAGAACCAGGTAATCAATTACGATTATTTAGTGGTCGCTACAGGAACCCAAATCCGTCCGGAAGAGACTGAAGGCATGGCCGATGATGGCTGGTACGAAAACAAATTTGATTTCTACACCATCGAGGGCGCCACAGCACTAAGCCGCTTTTTGAAATTCTGGAAGGGCGGACGCATGGTACTGAACATCACCGAGATGCCTATCAAGTGCCCTGTTGCTCCCTTGGAATTCCTGTTCTTAGCAGATTGGTTTTTCCACGAGCGCGGAATTCGCGACAATGTAGAGCTCGTCTTCGCAACACCCCTGGATGGCGCATTCACCAAACCGCGCGCTTCGGCCATCCTTGGGGACATGCTCGATCAAAAAGGGATCAACTTGGTACCTGAATTCAACATCGGCTGGGTCGACAACGACGAGAAAAAAATCGTGTCCTATGATGAACAAGAAGTTGAATATGACCTGCTGGTCACTATCCCCACCAACATGGGCGCTGAAGTCATCGACCGCTCTGGGATGGGCGACGAACTCAACTATGTGCCCATCGACAAGCACACCCTGCAATCCAAAAAATGGGAGAACGTCTGGGTGATCGGAGATGCCGGAAATGCCCCCACGTCAAAGGCTGGTTCTGTGGCACACTTTATGCTGGATGTGCTCATCGAGAATATCCTCCGCCACATAGAAGGTATGGAACCCTTGCCAAAGTTCGATGGTCACGCCAATTGCTATATCGAATCGGGCTTCGAGAAGGGTATTTTGATCGATTTCAATTACGATGTCGAGCCATTGCCCGGGAAATTCCCCCTGCCAGGGTTTGGTCCGTTCTCACTTCTCAAAGAATCTGCAGCCAATCACTGGGGAAAAATGGCCTTCCGCTGGATCTACTGGAATATCTTACTCAAAGGCGGTGAAATGCCCTTTGAATCCCAGATGACCATGGCCGGGAAGTGGGCCTAAAGGAGTTCACAATGGCTGATGATTTAGCCCTACTGCATCAAAAAGTCGATCTCCTGACTGAGCAAGTTGCCGTGCTGACCTCTCATGCCGAAATTCAACAACGCCGGCAGCGTGAGTTTGACGAGCTCAAGAACGACGCTATTCCGATTGTCAACCATATGATCAAGTTGAGCATCGATGAATTGGCAGACATCGGAACTGAATTCGAAGTAGAAGATCTATTCTTTTTACTCAAACGTGTGATCCGCAATACCCATATGCTGCTGGCAATGTTCGACCGCTTCGAAGCCTTAATGGGATTGGCCGATGAAACTGAGCTCTTGGGTAAACAAGTATTCAACTACACTGTCGAGCAGCTCGACAAATTCGAACGGGAAGGCTATTTTGATTTCGCCCGAGAAGGTTGGCTCATTATTGAGCGAATTGTGACTGAGTTCTCTGAGGAAGATGTGCGTGCCCTAGGCGATAATGTGGTCACGATCCTGAACACTGTACGTAATATGACCCAACCTGAAATCATGGCTCTGGCAAATAACGCTGTCGGGGCAATTCAGGAAGAGATTCCTGAACCTGAAAAGGTATCCACCTGGGCACTGCTGCGCGAACTTGGCAACCCCAAAGTACGCCGAGGTATGGCCCGGATGATCAATATCCTAAAAGCTCTAGACGAGCAAACAAACTAATCCATCCACAAATATCTATAAAGGAGTTACACAATGTCTTTACTCGAAACCATTACACTCAATGATGAAGGCTTCCTGACCAATCCTGATGATTGGAACAAAGAACTCGCCCTGGAAATTGCCAAAGGCGAGGGGATCACTGAGCTAACCGAAGATCACTGGAAGATCATAGAGTTCTGCCGGTCCAACGCTGAGGAATCTGGTGCGGCCCCCACTCTGCGACAGATCACCAAAGGGACGGGTATCTCCACCAAAGAACTCTTCGCTCTTTACCCCAAGGGACCTGCCAAAAAAGTCGCCAAAATCTCTGGCCTTGGTAAACCCGAAGGCTGTGTATAAGTCTCAAAGGAGAAACCTATGTCTGACGAAAACCGCCACATTGCATTCATCTGCTCCAAGGGTGATCTGGATATGGCCTACCCTGCCCTCGTAATGGGATGGGCCGCCCTGGGCAACGGCATCGATGTAACCATTTTCTTCACTTTCTGGGGAATGGATCTCATCAGCAAGAAACGCCAAAAACGCCTCGAGCTCTCTCCAGTTGGCAATACCAGCATGAAAATGAGCATGATGGGCCTGCCCACTGGAAATTTGGGAATTCCCAATATCATGAGCATCATCCCTGGGATGACAGCCTTCACTTCCTGGTTCATGAAGAAGAAGATTGAAGAGGTTGAGGCTCCCCCAGTAGACGAATACCTGGAAATGCTCCTGGATGCGGGCGCCAATCTTTACGCTTGCAAAATGTCAGTAGATCTGTTTGGCCATACCAAGGATGATTATGTTGATGGTGTCAAAGACATCGTCACCGCAGGCGACTTCATGGATATGACCGAAGGTGCCCAGATCGTTTTCATTTAGCCCCATTGCTTTGAAATACAAAAAAGCCTCGATAATTGATTTTCATCTTTATCGAGGCTTTTTTTGTGACTGGAATCGTTAGGGGAGGATGTACACCACAGAACTCTCGAATTCTACAACCCATCCATAATGGCATCTTCGGGGTCGCTCTCATTCCCCGACATACCCGAAGCAATATGATATTCACTGGGGTTCTCACCCTCTTCAAAACCAGCTAATACAAATACTGCATTCGTAACCGTATTCCCTGGATTACGCCACTGGTGTTTGAGTTCAGCTGCAAATATCAGGGTATCTCCAGGCTCTAGAACAAAGTATTGATTTTCTACTTGATATTCAAGTTTTCCTCGTAAGCACAACACAAATTCATGGCCAGTATGCACCATGGGAAAGCGTCCGCTATTCGCTCCGCTCTCTAAGGTGAGCATGAAAGGCTCAACCCGTCCTGAGAAAAACTCACCTCCTAAACCTTCCCAAAGTCCGCGGTGGAAGGGCACCCGAGTACGCTGGTTGCTCTTAATGAATACCACTTCTTTTTGGGGTGTTTCGGTGCGAAAGAAAGCCGTGATAGGTACTTCCATCGCTTCGGCCAGTTTATAAAGGGTGCTAACCGATGGAGATGACTTGCTGCGCTCGATCATACTCAAAGCATTAGCAGAGAGGCCACTCATACGTGCTAAGGCCCGCATCGAAAGGTTTCGTTCTTCACGCAAATCCCGCAATCGTATCCCTACATCTACTGATAGGGCTTCTTTATCAAAGAGTTCCATGGCAATTGCCTCCGATCATATATTGACACATTCAACACAAGATTTATTTTAATTGTACCAAATAACTCCGAATTTGGCATATAGTCGCGTAAAATTCGTTGCAATGGCAAATTTTGATGAATTGAGTCTATACGGAGATCAAACCAGTACGAATGGCAAATTTCACTAACTCAGTTGCCGAGTGCAGATTCAGCTTGTTCATGATTCGTTCGCGATGGCGGGAGACTGTTTTTGGGCTGATTTCAAGTTTTTCGGCAATTTGGGGTGTCGACAATCCCTCTGCGACCATTTCCAGTACTTGTCGCTCCCGACCGCTGAGCACATCGAGATCAGGGTGCAATTCCTGACCTAGTTCGTGACTATCACTCCCCAACGGTTGCTGTATCAGTCGCCGGTAATCTTCTAGCAACCAACTAGCCAACGTCGGTTGCAAATATACATTTCCTGAATGAACAGTTCGAATACCAGAGACTAACTCGTCCGCGGCAGCTTGCTTTGTGATATACCCCGTTGCTCCTGCAGCCATCATTTCGAAGAAATATTGTTTGTCCTCATGAACCGTGAGACACAGCACATTGCAATTTGGACACCTTTCCGAAAGTTGTCGTGTTGCCTCGAGGCCATCCATTTCTGGCATGGTGATATCCATTATGATTACATCAGGCTGATGTTGCGTGGCCATGCTTATAGCTTCAATTCCATTACGAGCCTCACCAACCACTTTCAATCCAACTTGTGTCTCGAGAAACGATTTCAATCCGGTACGGATTACGTCATGATCATCAACCAGCAATATTCGAATGGCATCCATAACCCTACTCCTCCTATGCCGTAGTAGGTATTTCTACGCACGACACGAAGACTTCAATTTCTGTTCCCTCCCCAGGGGCTGATACTACACTAAATTGACCATCCACAGACCGAACACGTTCGCGCATGCCAGCTATTCCCAATCCTGAATTCGTGTGCTCGATCACCGTTGAATCAAATCCAATTCCATTATCTTGAACGCGTAAGCGCGCTACTTTTGAATTACATTCCAAAGAAACTTGGGCTTGGTTTGTTTTTGAATGACGCGCAATATTCGTTAGAGCTTCCTGGGAAACTCGAAAGAAGACCGTTTCGATCAAAGGATCTAAACGACCCTCATAGCCTTCTACATCAAAAATCACATCTAATGCAAAACGATCCCTGACATCATCGACTAAATGTTCCAGTGCAGAAACCAATCCAAGATCATCTAATTGTGCCGGGCGCAAGTCATGCACTAGGCGGTAGAGCCCTTTAGACATCTGGCGACTCAGCTCTTGCAGCCGAATTATTACACCATTAACGGTTTCATCGCCCACGCAGCGATTCTTCAAGGTTGCCAAATCGAGCGAAAAGCCAGTCAGTATTTGGGCCAATTCATCGTGTAACTCTCGTGAGATACGAGAGCGTTCTTCTTCTTGCGCAATTACCGTACGGCGCAAGAGTTGTTTCTGCAATGCCTCGCGTTTGACCAATTCATCTTGCACTGTTTCCAATGCCTCAAATCGTTCTCGTTGAGCCTGGATTAATTGATTCTGGCGCTCTTTATCAACAATTTGAGTCGCTCTCATCAAACTAGCTGTAATCATGGCGGCCAGGATCGCTCGGACAACCTGAACAGGGATACCGAAAAATGAGAGAAACCAGGTTACATTAACAGAATCTGCAGGGAAAAGACCGATATCAGAGACGAATATTTGAGATATTGCATAGAAGAAAAATCCAATCGCGGCGCCATTCAAACTTCTGGACAGCGCATCACGTTGGGAAGCTTTGGCTTGGCGACCCTGATTTAATAATGCAACCGCAGCCAAAAATCCCCCTGGAACTGCCAGCACATACCGTGCCAACACATCCGCACGACCAATCCAAAGTTCAAAATCACCCCATACGGTTGCCCCCGTGAAAAGGATCAGCGCGGCGTATAAGGTCAATAGGCCAGCACCAACCCAGGCATCCATAGCAGCTAAGCGCTTGGGAGGTCGTAAAACCTGTACACCATAAGCCACAAGTGAGGCAAAAGAAACCGCCAGCAACCCTAATCGCAACCAAAACCAATAAGGTCGAAGTGGGATTTCCAGCCAGGTATTCTGCAAAATGAATATTTCTAACCATTCATGAACGCCATGCAAGATACCAAAGGCAGCTAGTGGTCTCAAAACACGCGCTTCGGCCAGCATAGGCGATCGACCAAACTCTAAGATTATGGCCAATCCCATACTAAAAAAGGCCAAACCATAGAAGAAATAAACCAGGATCATGTCTACTTGAAAACCTGGAACTATCATCACGTCATTTCCTTCTGATAAAAAGAATATTCTCGAGTGTGTTTTGTCATATATGTGAAGGGGGTCACTTGACAGCGATATTAATATTGGGTTAAAATACCCAATACAACATTCTTTTCTTGGGGTGTTTTGCCCATTTTATCATTTTCTAATCATTTTTTGGGCAAATTTACCCAAGAAATATTGTACCCGATTTTTATAAGGAGGTGCCCCTCAAAAAACGACTGTTTATCGAATACCCACTTTAGTGTAATGGAGAATGAATATGAAAAGATACATTTTATTGATTGGCGTTGTGCTGATCGCAGGCCTAGCCCTGGTAGCTTCCCCAAGTTTCGCGGGTGAAGTATATTCAGAGGGCGATGGTAGCGGTGCCGAATACGTCAAGTCAGAAACATGTGCCCAATGTCATAGCGACATCTACGAGGTGTTCATGCTGTCTGGGCACCCGTACAAACTCAACAAAGTTGTCGACGGGCAGCCCCCAACCTATCCCTTCACCGAAGTTTCCGAGTTGCCCGAAGGGTATACCTGGGATGACATTTCGTACGTCATCGGTGGCTATAACTGGAAATACCGCCTCATCGATCTGGAAGGCTTTATCATCACGGGACCTCCAGGAACGCGTGGAGACGAAGCTGCTGCAGAAGGTTTCCTGGGACAATTCAACTTTGCCAACCCTGTAGTGGGTAACGAGGCGGGTTGGGTTGCCTACTCCCAAGGCCAAGAAAAACCCTACAACTGTGGAACCTGCCACACAACCGGCTACTCTTCCTGGCCACCCGATGCCCATCAAGATGACCTGCCTGGTTTGGTGGGTACCTGGTCCGAAGGCGGCATCCAATGTGAACGCTGCCACGGACCTGGAAGCCTACACGCTGCCAATCCTCACGGCGTAGCCATGAAAGTGGATCGCTCATCCGATCTTTGTGGTGAATGCCATGAGCGTGGCGCGCAGGAATCCGTCAACGCTAGCGGTGGATTCATCAAGCACCACGAGCAGTACGAAGAACTGTTCCAGAGCAAGCACATCACCATCGACTGTGTCGTTTGCCATGATCCCCATGCGGGTGTGGTTGCCTTGCGCAACGCCGAAGAAGGCACTCCCACAACGCGAACACAGTGCGAGAATTGCCACTTCAACCAGGCTAAGTACCAGGATTCCCCAGTACACATGGAACTGGTCACTTGTATCGACTGCCACATGCCGCGCGTTACTAAGAGCGCTGTAGGCAATGCCGAGATGTTCACTGGCGACATTCGCACCCACTTGATGGCCATTGACGCCACACAGATTGGGCAATTCAATGAAGATGGCTCCGAAGCCCTATCTCAACTCGGGTTAGATTTTGCCTGCCGAAGCTGCCATGTTGATGGCGGTATGGCTTCTGTCAAGACGGATGAGGAGCTAATCGACAAGGCTTGGGGCTATCACGACCGCCCCGAATCACCTTAATAAATTTTTTTGTAAGGCTCCAACGCGGGCTGGGTTGATATAATCAAATTCCAGCCCGCGTTTTCCATCAATGACTTCACTGAAACAAGTAACCGAGTGAGATTGTCACCAAAATATCGTCAGGTGTAGGCTCCAACCCCAGATATTTAGGGCGATCGACGTCTCATTACGTTTAGAAGTGAAGTCATTAAAACAAATAGGACTAACGCAGTTCAGCGGGAAAATGACTGAGATCGGGGATGAGGCATAGTCCCCACCCCCTATACCCAGCCCAATCCGCTTCGAGTGCGAAACTCCTAACGAATTGATTGGAGGTGAAAATGAAAACAAAAATATTCATGATGATCAGTCTGATCCTGATTCTTATCCTTGCAGGCTGTGCTGGACCTGAGGGACCTCAAGGCCCTCCTGGCCCCGCTGGACCTGCCGGTCCCGAAGGCCCTCAAGGTGCACTTGGTCCTGAAGGGCCTGCTGGTCCCCAAGGTGAATCTGGAGAAGCAGGTAAACCAGGAGATTCTGGAACTGCAGGCGCTCCCGAGTATGTAAGCAGTTCAGTGTGTGCCGGCTGCCATAGTGATATCGCAGATGCGTACAATTTGTCCGGTCATGCGTATAAACTAAACAAAGTTGTTGATAGCCAGCCCCCTGAATACCCCTTCACCGAAGTGCCAGATCCACCAGAGGGCTATACCTGGGATGACATTTCCTATGTCATCGGTGGGTACAATTGGAAAGCTCGCTTCATCGATTTGGAGGGCTACATCATCACCGGGCCTCCAGGTACGCGCGGAGATGAAGCTGCAGCTGAGGGTTTTGTAGGTCAGTATAACTTTGCGAACCCCGTGGTGGGTAACGAGGCTGGTTGGGTGGCTTATCATCCTGGCGAAGAAAAGGCCTATAACTGCGGCACTTGCCATACGACTGGCTACAATCCAAATGGCAATCAAGATGAACTTCCAGGTCTTGTTGGAACGTGGGCTGAGGCTGGAATCGCTTGTGAAGAATGCCATGGTCCTGGAAGTTTGCATGTAGCAAATCCCTATCTGGTTTCTCCCGTAATCGATCGAGATTCTGAGCAATGCGGAGAGTGTCATATCCGCGGCAGTGTCGAATCGGTCAATTCCAGCGGTGGTTTCATCAAACATCATGAACAGTACGAAGAACTGTATCAGGGCAAGCACATCGTCCTAAACTGTGTTACCTGTCATGATCCGCATGTAGGTGTAGTTGCGCTACGCAACGCTGAAGAAGGTACTCCCACCACGCGCACAGAGTGTGAAGACTGTCATCGTAGCGAAGCAACCTACCAAGCTTCGAATATACACCCCCTGGTTGCTGATTGTATCGAATGCCACATGCCGCGCGTCACCAAGAGTGCCGTTGGTAACGCCGAGATGTTCACTGGCGATATCCGCACGCATCTGATGTCCATCAACCCATTGCAAATTGGGCAATTCAGCGAGGATGGTTCCGAAGCATTATCGGATCTCGGATTGGATTTTGCCTGTCGCAGTTGCCATGTTGAGGGAGGTTCTGCCTCGGTTAAGACTGATGAGGAATTAATCGAAAAAGCGTTCGGCTATCACGATCGTCCTGAAACACCTTAGCAGTTTTGGCCAAAATATCGCGGGCTGGTTTGGAGAAATCAAACCAGCCCGCGTATCATCATAATATTACCGACAGTTTTCATTACCTATCAGAAATTATGATTATTAATGATCATCTAATCGACATTTAGCCCTGATCTATAAGTTCTAATTGTGCTATACTGCCTTAGTTATTGTACAAAATTATACAAACACCCAAAAAGCACCTTTTTTCAGCGCAAATCTGAAAATAAGGAGGAACCTTTGAAGTATAAGTACCCCCTAACTTTTATGATCGCAGCCATTACAGTCGCTTTGTTGATGGTGCCCCTTCAGAGTGTAGTCGCCTCTGATGATGTGCCCCCCATTGATGATGAGACTTGCCTATCTTGCCATGATTTCCCTGGGATGCGTACAACGCTGGAATCTGGTGAATACCTCTATATCGCAGTCGATGGTGTTACGCATGCAACATCAGTCCATGGTCGTAATGGATATGCCTGCGTGCAGTGCCATATCGATATCGATGGCTATCCTCATCGGGAAATTCCAGCGAAAACCGTGCGTGAATACACCCTGGCAATGTACAAATTATGCGAACGCTGTCATGCAAGCAACTATAATTCCACATTAGACAGCACACACCAAATAGCCTTGGCAAATGGCAATCAAGAAGCTGCAGTCTGTACTGACTGCCATGGAACACACAATATCCAGGAACCGGAAACTCCACGCAGCATGAAACCCAAGATGTGCGAACGGTGCCACTCAGAAATCTATCGCGCTTACGAAGCCAGCGTGCACGGATCAGCACTCTTAGGGGAAGGGAATCCCGATGTGCCGACCTGCACAGATTGTCATGGCGTACATGATTTGCAAGGTCCTTCTACGGAGGAATCCTTCCACCTCTTTTCACCCCAATTATGCGCGGAGTGCCACGCGGATGAAGAGATGATGGCGCGCTATGAAGTCAGCACCGACGTGTTCGATACTTATGTATCTGATTTCCATGGGACAACCGTTGTGCTCTTCGAAAAGATCGCACCCGATCAGGAAACCAACAAGCCAGTTTGCATCGATTGTCATGGGGTGCATGACATGCGCAAGGTCAATGACCCTGAAAGTCACGTGATGAAGGAGAACTTGCTGATCACCTGTCAAAAATGCCATCCTGATGCGACCGCGAACTTCCCTACCTCGTGGCTGAGCCACTACGAACCTAGTCCTGAGGATGCCCCATTGGTTTTCTTCGTCGATCTGTTTTATAAGATTATCATTCCGGTAACCATCGGGGGTATGGTTGTGTTCATCGCCAGCGATGTATATGGAAAAGTATCGAAGAAACGAGGAGGTGAGAAATGAGCACTGACCGCAAATATTTGCGCTTCTCCCTCTCAGACCGCATCGAACACTGGGTTCAGGTTATAAGTTTTGGAACACTGGGATTTACAGGACTGATCCAAAAATATGCCGCAGCGGAAATTTCGATTTACTTCATTGCGCTTCTCGGCGGCATAGAAATCGTGCGCATCATTCACCGCGTTGCATCGATTGGCTTAATGATAGGGACGATATATCACTTAGGGATAGCTGGATACAAGTATTATGTCAAGCGCAACCGCATCACCATGTTGCCAACGCTTAAAGATGTCACCAATGCCTGGGGCATTTTCTTGCATAACTTGAAAATCAAGAAAAACAGGCCGCAGCAAGGGCGTTTTACTTTCGACGAAAAATTCGAATATTGGGCCTTCGTATGGGGCACGATCGTTATGGGACTGACGGGTTTCATCCTTTGGAACCCGATTGCCACTGCCAAGGTGCTACCAGGCATCTTCATTCCCGCAGCCAAAGCCGCCCACAGTGGGGAAGCCCTTTTGGCTGTCTTGGCGATCGTCATATGGCACTTCTACAATGTGCATGTCAAACACTTCAACAAGAGCATGTTTACGGGCTATATTTCCGAGCACGAGATGCTTGAAGAACATCCCCTGGAGCTTGCGGATATCAAAGCTGGAGTGGCTGAAATACCTCAAGACCCTCAAGTTGTTGCGAAACGCAAACGGATCTTCTTCCCTGCCTATAGTTTCGCAGCTGCAGTCATGCTGGTGGGCGTCTATTTCTTCGTTACTGGAGAGGAGACGGCCCTCGAAACCGTGCCTCCCGCGGAAGAAATTGCAGTTTTTGTTCCCTATACACCTACCCCGCTGCCCACCCCACTGCCCACACCGACTCCGATCCCAGTAGCAGGAAATTCTTGGAATGATGGAGTAGCAGCGATCATGGATAGCAAATGCTCACAATGCCATGGAGCAGTTGTCATGGGCGGTCTCAATCTGTCCAGTTATGAACGCACCATGGAAGGTGGACAATCAGGTGATGTCGTGATCCCTGGTGATCCTGATGCCAGCTTACTCGTCAGCCGTCAGACTTCAAACGACCACCCTGGTCAATTTAATCAGGAAGAGTTGGACCTCGTGGTTGAATGGATTCTAGCAGGCGCTCCCGAAGAATAATCGGAGCATAGGAAATACACGTTTATGAGGCACTTCGTGGAAGTGCCTCTTTGGTATTCAATAAGTGGACAAAGCTGATAATGATTATATAATGGTCATATTAGCAGCGATTCTTAGCCGTTTTGGAGAGTGTAGCCATGAAAAGTTTCTTCCACAAGATAAAGCGATTTTTCCTTCCCCCCGAAGGAACTCCTCTTTGGTTACGAATTCTACCCTACGCCTTCTTAGGGGTTCTGACATTGATTGTGTTCATTGCAGGAGCGTATGCCTGGGAGTACACCAATTCGCCCGAATTCTGCGGTACCGCCTGTCATACCATGCCCCCTGAATATACTTCGTACCTCACTTCGCCCCACGCGCGCGTTGAATGTGTGGATTGTCACATTGGCGAAGGGTTCATCACCACCCGTATCACTCGTAAGGCTGGCGATGCCAAACATATCATCTCGCTCGCGTTCAAGGATTATGAATTCCCCATAACTGCCCATCAGATGCGTCCTTCACGTGAGACCTGCGAGTTGTGCCACTTCCCTGAGAAATTTTCTGATGATAGTTTGCGAGAGATCATACATTTCTCCGATGATTATGAAAACACGCCAGTTTCTACCTACCTGGTCATGAAAACTGGAGGCGGCTCCAAACGTTTGGGCCTGGGCCGTGGTATCCATTGGCATATCGAGAACCCGGTCTACTATCTTGCAGTCGATGATGCGGAACAGGAGATCCCCTATATTCGCTATGAAAACGATGATGGCTCCATCGTCGAGTATGTTGATATCGAAACAGATTTCGATCCAGCATCGGTCAATGAGATAGATCTGCGCGAGATGGATTGCCTGACCTGTCATAACCGCATCACGCATCTGGTATACCCTCCAGAAGATATGGTCGACCAAATGTTAGCCCGGGGTCAAATCTCTACATCGATCCCAGAAATTCGCCGCTTGTCGGTCGAACTTCTTTACCGGCCGTATGAAAGCAGCGCCCTGGCACAAAACGGTATTGCTGGGCTGGAAAGTTACTATCAAACCTACCATCCAGAGTATTACAATGAAAACGGACATCTCGTCCAAGAGGCAATCATAGCCCTGCAAGACGCCTATGCTCAGAGTGTCTATCCCGAACAGAAGTCGGACTGGAACAGCCACCCCAACAATATCGGTCATGAATTTTCGCCGGGCTGTTTCCGCTGTCATGATGGCAAACATCTCAACCAGGAAAATGAAGCCATCCGGTTGGAATGCAATATCTGTCATTCCATTCCCGTAATCGCCGACACAGCCGATTTCGTGACCAATATCGAAATTAGTCGCGGCCCGGAGCCGGAAACCCATCTCAACCCCAATTGGATCTCAATGCACCGCGATGTGTTCGACCCCACCTGCGAGAACTGCCATACTACCGCAGATCCAGGCGGCATCAGCGATACGTCTTTCTGCTCGAATAGCGCCTGCCATGGCAATGTTTGGGAATATGCCGGCTTCGACGCCCCCGCCTTGCGAGCCGTTTTGCTCGATCAGCTTCCTCCTCCCGTAGAGGAAACCGTTGAACTCAACCAAGGCACATTGACCTTCGATGATACCATCAGACCTTTGCTTGAATTACGCTGCGCCAGTTGCCATGGAGCAAGCGGTATTGCGGGTTTAGACCTGACTTCCTACGAAAGCACCCTCGCAGGGGGTGATGCTGGACCAGCTGTAGTCCCTGGCGAACCCGAGAACAGCTTACTCATCAGCAAACAGATGGGTGAGCAGGCTCACTTTGGTCAATTTTCTACCGAAGAATTGGAATTTGTTTCTGCATGGATCCTCGCCGGCGCGCCAGAGAGTGAGTAATTCCCAAAGGAATTGGGGAAGGGGGATTCAACTTCTATTTGCAGCGTGGTTAAATAAAAGCCCCGATCTTGTCTAAGGATCGGGGCTATTGTAGGGAGAGTGCGATGCATCACGCACTTCACACACAAAACGAGGTTGGGTTAATCACCCGCAGCCAACGCTGGTTCTCCGACCACTTCGTGAGCATGATCATCGGAAGCATGATCTACTACCTTCAAGAATTGCACCCCCAAGGTAAAAGCCATCAACCCAAATGCGACCACTCCAGCCCCAACCATGATCTCGATCAGGTTTGGCACATACGTGGTATAGATCGTGTTGATCTCATGCTGCAGATACGTCAGTATGACCAACTGCCCGGAGAGATTGGTATCCCAGCGATAGGCCACCAGGCCACCCACCACCAGGGCTAAGGCAGCCATGCGCATCCATGGTCTGGCGCGCCAATCTTTTTTGAGTAATATGATCATCGGGATCAAAGCACCCAAAAGCATCTCGCCAAACCAGAAATTTAATGCCAGTGGTCCTTTGGTAAGCAGTGCCAAACCTTCAGTGCGCCCAGGCTCATAGGTATAGGTCATCGAGAAGGCGTACCAAAAACGGAAATACAGGTACACCACCAAAGACCAGCCAACAAAATGAGAAAGCTTTTCAAGCAAGCGGTCATTCACATTGGCGTTCTCACTCACACGGGAGGCGATCATCGAGGCCAGGATTGTGAGGGAGATCCCCCCTACAATTGCCGAAGCCATGAACAAGACCGATAGACTGGGGGAATACCAAAGCGGTCTGGATTTGAGCACGCCATAGGTAGCTCCAAGCGAAGATTGGTGCAACATCGACAAGAATAGCCCCGCAATGGCCAGATAAGGTGCATAATGATGCACTTTGGAAAGCCAACTTGAGAGTGTAGGCCAACGCTCCTTTACCCAATCGGCGCCACCGATGATAGGTAGAGTCTCCAGGGTCAGCACGGTGAAATACAACCCTACACACATGGTGACTTCCCAGAGCACCGAATGTGGATTCCAAAATACAAATGCGTGCCAGAAACGATCAGGACGTCCGATGTCCATCAGCAAGCACAGCATCGCCATACTGTAGCCAATGATCCCGATGAAAGTGGCCGTGCGAGCAACAGGTTGGTATTCTTTCAATCCAACCAGGTAAACGGCTGCGCACAAGGTGAAGGCTCCCGCACTCAAGGCAATCGATGAAAGATCGATCGTTATCCACAAGCCCCAGGGCACAAGGTCCGTCAAATTTGTGACCACCAAACCCTTGGTGAAGACAATCAATGCACCGATCACGCCAATTACCATGAAGATGGCCAAGATAGCCAACCAGAAGTGAATTCTTGTTAGGGATTTGATCTTCATGATGTCGAGCCCTCCTGGGCATGTGAATTTTCAGGGCAGATATAGTAAACCCGCGGTCCTGTGCCGAGGTCTTCCCTGAGACGGTGGGTGACTCGGGTGGAAATGATCTTGCTAACCTCGGATTCAGGATCATTGAGATCACCGAATACACGCGCCCCGATGGGACAGGCGACAACGCAGGCTGGGGTGGCATCTGGATCCACACCTGGGGTTAGTCCCAGAGCGAGTCCGCGGTCGATGCGGTGATAACAGAACGAACATTTTTCAACCACGCCCCGAGGACGGCGGTCTACTTCGGGGACACCCCATTCTGGAACTGCAGGGTTTTCGCCAGAAAAAGTTTCCCAATTGAAAGCCCGAGCATTATAAGGGCAGGCGACCTCACAATAGCGGCAGCCGATGCACTTATCGTAATCCATCATCACGACACCATCAGCACGATAATAGCTGGCCTTGACCGGGCAAACATCTACGCACGGCGCGTGTTCGCACTGCATGCAGGGTCGTGCCACATAGCTCGTCTCGCCATTCGCCGCACAAGTTTCAATCACCCGATTCCAAGAGATATCGGGGTGGATGTCATTGTGTGCCCGGCAAGCGTTTGTACAGTAACCGCAACCCAGGCAGGCCCCCTGATCGATGACCATGGCCCATTGGTGTGGGCTGGAGCCTTCTGGCCGTGATGCGGATACCCGCTGGGCAACCTGAAGCCCTGCCAAAGTGGCCCCACCACCAACAGCGACCTTTAAGAAATCACGTCGGGCTAGTAAACCTGAAATTTTATTCTCTGCCATAACCCACCTCACTCACCCTGATCTTGAGTGCCATCGCCAATCTGATCGTGCCGATCGAGGCGGTGATACCATCGTTCGATCCAAGGTGCAACCAACAAGCCAAATGCCATTCCAACCAGAGCAGAAACCAGGGCATAGTAAATTGGGCTGATGGGTTCTGGATCGACGCTGACACCCAGGTTGGCAGCCGAGGCCATAGAATCGAGTTCTGGATCGGCAGGAGGCTCAAGATTTTCGGTGTGTACATCTACCGGATCGTGCATATCGTATTCATGGCATTCGTTGCAGGTGGACAATTTGACATGGAAGCTGTGATCTAAAGCCGCATGACCCTCGCCCATCTCGCCATCCGTGGGGCTGAGATGACAATCGGCACACAGAAGCCCTTCCAGGCTATGGGCAGAATGTGCGAAACCAGACGCGCGGTCGCGGTGACAACTGGCGCATAAAGCCTGAGCATCGTCACCTTTCAAGGTGGTCGAGTGCTGGCCATGGCAATCGACACATGACAGATCGGCCGAGCGGTGATGACTGACCTGCCATTCGAAGACCGTCTCCTGGTGGCAACTTCCGCATAAGTTCACCGAACGGTCGGTGGGCATGGGTTGACTGGGATGGTTTTCCGCCAGGGGAGCATGACAAGCCTTGCAGACAATGCCATCTTCTTCCCACGTTCCCGTTGTGGCATCATAACCCGTAGTATGGCAGGGCAAACACTCCTGAGGCTTGCCGCGTTCTTCCCATGCGGTTTCAAAATCAGGGTCAGACATGGCCTGGCCGTGATGGCTCGTTTCCCACACGGCTACAACCGCGGGGTGGCAATCCTGGCAATTATCATCGGCAGGCTCTTCTTGATATGTCACGCTGGCCTGAACACCAGCAACCGCAACCAAACCGAAGGGAATCGCAAACATAATGGCGATGATGGCGCGGAAGATAATTCTTTTCGTCATTGTAAATTCCTTTTCTAATCACCAGAGATGGAAACATTCACTGGAACAGGCGCGCCGCGGAACACTCCGCAGCCCAGACAGCTCTCCTTGAGTGAGCCATCAACCGCTCGAAAATGCTGCCAACAGGGTTTTTCCTGATTCTGGTATGCTGGACAATTTTGTCTACGTTCTTCTGGGCAATCGTTTATTAACCAACATCGCACGACCGGTACCAGACTCTCGATCCCGGAACGCGCTTTGTATTCCTGGGCTTCCGCCTGCCAGCGCGCATCTAGGCGTCTGAAAAACCAGACCACCAATATTGTCGCCAACACGGGCAGGCCAAAACGCAGCAGGAACCAACCGATCGCCAGGAGCAATCCTTGCATAGTCTCCACAACAAACCTCTCCTTCAGAGAACAATCCGCCGTTGATCAACCAATCCCCCAATGACTAACAACAACGCCAGAGGCAAAATGATCCGCATGATCAACATGGTTCCTAACACGATAGTGGACATCTCAACCTTCCTTTCTCTCTCATACACTCGAATATTTGCCTTGAGTGTAGCAATCAAAAGGGTTTGGGTAAATCGGGAATGCGCCTAGTTTCACAAATAAGGATTTCTGGTTGGAAGAAGACTGTCGTGGGTGCTATACTCTAGGAAATCTCCCCAAAACATCGGAAACTCGCGGGGGATAAACACCCCACGCGAACCCCATAAAGCAGCTAGAAATCAGCCATTTTATGGGTTATATTACCCACCCAATATTATGTGGTACCCTCGCTGAGTTACTATCACCTGCTGCAGTCCTTCGGCCGGCACACCGTCGGCGAGCATAGCAGTCACAGGCAAAGAGAGATATTTCGCCACTTCGCTACGAGCGCGCCTACGTCGATGGGAGACGAAACTCTCCTAACAGGTCCCCAGATATTTCGCTCGCCTACGGCAGCTCAGGATGACAGTCACAAAAGATACTTACACATTGCGTTACTTAAATTGTGCTCTCGCCAAGTTTACATAGAATCATGGCCTTGGTGCTTAGGCCGGTTTCCTGACCGAGTCACTCCGGCACGGTCATGAGACCGGCCTAAGCAAATATGCACATATTTAGTTTACGGTGTAATATGTATTTTGCTGTATGTGGCTTGAAATAATACTGACCGGTTTCACCGCAAAACCTGTGTAAATGCCGGTATTTTCTCACAACTCATTTTGGGATTCTTCCCGGCATTTGTTTAAATGTTTTAATGATGGAAAACTATAAAAAAAGTGCAAGCAGACATTGAGCGTCTGCTTGCACTTTTTTCAGATACTTAATAAATGCTATAGTTGAATCAGTCCCTTGCGGATGGCGTATTTGACCAGCTCAGTTCGAGAATGCAGGTTGAGTTTCTGCATGATATTCTCTCTGTGAGAAGAAACAGTCTTGGGGCTGATATGGAGTTTAGCAGCAATCTCGGCATTGGTGGCCCCCTCTGCCAAAAGGGCCAACACTTCTTGTTGACGATCTGTCAATCCATCCAGGGCGTTATTGTCCTCATCGAGATCATTCTGTGTAAAATAATCTCGGACGAGCAATTTCGCTAACGAAGGGTACAGGTACACCTCTCCAGAAGCGGCAATCCGAATGGCGGAGATCAACTCTTCTGGTGCGGCGCGCTTGGGGACATAGCCGCTAGCGCCAGCTTCGAGCATTTTAAAGAAATATTCTTCGTCCTCGTGGATGGTCAGCGCAACGATGGCTATATTGGGCCAATGCTCTTTGATTTGGCGAGTGGCCTCGATACCTGAGATATCGGGAAGGCCGATATCCATCAAGATGACATCCGGTTTCAGGCTGGGGAGCAGATTAATCGCCTCGGTCGCTGTACCCGCCTCCCCAACGATCTGAACGTCCACCTCACCGTCCAACAGCATTCGTAAGCCAGAGCGCACTACGGCATGATCATCTACTAGCATTATGCGAATCTTCATCTCAATCCTCTGCTGTCACATCATCTGGGCAGGGTACTCGTACTGAAATATTCGCCCCGTCCCCAGGAACCGACCGAAGGCGAAAATCTCCACCGAGCAAGGTTGTGCGCTCCTCCATTCCTAATAATCCCCAGGCGGAGCCTCCCTGCGAAAATTGTCGTTGAGGATCAAACCCCACGCCATTATCTTCAATTTCGAGATTGACGATGCCATCTGCGCGCCAGAGCCTGATCCAGGCATGGCTAGCCTGAGAATGTTTGACGATATTCGTCAACGCTTCTTGGACGATGCGAAACAAGGATGTGCTGATGGTCGATGGCAGATTGCAGTCTTCATCGGCAGGGATATCCAGGTCAACTTCGATATCAGAACGCAACTGGAGTTCCCCAATATACCAACGGATGGTTGCAGCCAACCCCAAATCATCTAAATGCGACGGGCGCAGATCGGAAATCAATCGACGCAGTTCATCTAATGATTGCACAGCCATACCCTCTAGCTGACGCAAGTTGCTGGCGGCTTTTTCTTCATCCTGGCGAATGGTGGAAGACACCCCTCGCAACCCTAAACCCAGGGCTGTCAGGGCTTGACCAGTTTCATCATGCAATTCACGGGCGATGCGCTGGCGTTCAGACTCTTGGGCAGCCACTACTCTTCTAAGAAATTCACCCCGCAGCGCTTCCCTGCGTTCGGCTTCGAGCAGGCGCGCGGTTTGCAACTCGTCGATTTGGCGCTGGGTTTCCACCTCGAAGGATCGCAAAAAACGGGAGACAAAGATGGCGACTGCAATGGCAGCAGCCGCACGCAACAACTGCACCGGAAACCCAAATACTTCAAGAAACAGTTCTTGATTTAGAACTGTAGAAGGAGGCAAAGGGGTTGCTTTGGTGAATAACTGCCCAATCAGGCCATACCAGGCGAAGGCTACAGCGGCCCACAAGGTATCTCGACTGAATTGCTCCAGGCCATCCAGACGGAAGATACGCTGTTGATAGATCAATCCCAGGCAGGCAACCAGAGCACCGGGAACAGCGACCACGTAACGCGTCCAGACATCAGCCACTTCCCAAAGCTCGCCGCTAACATCATAACGACCCGCCATGGTCAGCAAACCAAATCCCCAAATTGTTGCCTGACCCAACGGTGCGAGCATACTCAAGCGGCGGATTTTTTCGTTAGGCGAGAGCAAAGAAGCCCCAAAAGCTGTCAAGGAAAAAAAGGAAAATGCCAAAAGAGCAATTCGGACACTGCTCCACATCAGAGGGGCTTTGTCTTGCAAAGGTAAAATGTGCAAGATTTCGAAGATCTCTAACCACTCATGACCCCCATGGATCAGTCCAAAAGCAATCAACGGGCGCAGTGCATGGCGCAGTCGAGGATCTGTACCTCGGCCGCGCTCGACGAAAACAATTAACCCCATACTGAAGAACGCCAGGCCATAAAAGAAGAAAATAAGGATCAATCCTGCCGTTGCACTCATGCTCAGATTATACCAAGGCTATAATTTTGAAAGCCAAATCTTGATTATGGATAAATGAAAGCTTTTGTTATTATGAAGAAATAATGCAAGCATGCCTGAAACATCGTACACATCATTTTTTCAACCTCTAAAAGTAGACCGGGCACTGGAGCGGTGCCCGGTCTACTTTTACTTCTTACGTAGTGACATGCTTCCAGCCTAAGGCCTGGTCATGCCAGCAACATCGCCACCAACAGCGACGATGCTGTCATAGAGCAGTTGCAGAACATAGTCGGGATTGTGTGCAAATCCTCCCGGATCTTTCAAGGCATACTGGTAGTTATAAGCAGCCTCGAGCAAGTTGGGGGTCCAGGAACCAAAGCGGTTGCCATAGTTGGCCTCGTCAGGCGTGGCCTCTCCATCGCCATTTGTATCGGCGAAGAAGTATGGATAGCTGTGGGATTCGTAGACCACCGGGAAGCCGATCTCTGCGGAGTAGGCTTTGATGGCCTCATAGAGAGCCGCAGCCATAGTATCGACCTCGCCTGCGATCCCTTCGGCCGCATCGCCATCACCATCGTAATCCACGTCGGACATGCGGATGTCTTTGACATCTTCATAACCAGCGTGGCAGGTGAAGCACTCAGCCGTCTTGACCTCGAGCTCGTGAGCATCATGGCAATCCGCACAGGCATCGTATCCAGCTACGTGTCCGAAGAGTCCGGCATATTCCTGGCCTTCGAATTCGTACCCGCCCTGGACTTCAGTGCCATAGCGAGAAGCGCCAGCCGCGAAGTAGTGGATGTTGGAGAAGCGCAGGCTCTCAGCAACCTCATCACCAGGCAGGTCAGCGACCATGCCGTTGACCGTCACAGTAGACGAACGACCCTGGTGGCACTGCATACACAGGCTGCTCTCATCGCCTTCATCAACGGTAACGGTAGCGCCACTGGGGAAGGTGACCGACTCGAACGTAAATCGGCCAGGCCATTCACCACTGTGGCAGGTCTCACACTGGAGGCCATTGGAAATTTCGGCTGTGATGTTGACGCCATCCTTGGCGAAGGTCGGTAGTCCTGTGGCAGTGTGGCATTTAGCACACGAAGCCCTGACCTCACCGTCCTCATCCCAGTGGCGGAAAGCCTCCTCGGAACCAGCAAAGTGACCATGGTCATTGCGGTGGAAGGCGGTCACGTCGGCACCTAGGTCTTCGATGGAGTCATACAACAGTTGGATGATGTATTTGCCGCCATGCGCAGCCGCACCAGGATCCTTGACAGACATCTGGTAGTTGTAAGCTGCACGAGCAAGGCGTGGTGTCCAGGTAGCGTACTTATTGGGATAAGCCGCTTCCCCTTCGGTCACAGCGCCGTCGCCGTCGCCATCGATGAAGAAGTACGGGTAGCTATGGGAGTCATAAACGATCCCAGTACCCGGTACGCTTGTGGCATAAGCCTGGATGGCTGCGTACAGCGCTTCTTGCAAGCCAGCGATCTCATACGCGATGCCTTCTTCGATATTGCCATCGCCGTCGAAATCCACTGCGGAGCCAAGCATGCGGTAATCGGCGAATTCGCCTTCGCCATGGCACATCACACATCCATCAGCCTTGACCTCTAGTGTGTGGGGGCTGTGGCACTCGATGCAGGTGTCATACTCTTCCACGTGAGCGAAGTTACCATCATAGGTCTTGCCAGCGTATTCATAACCGCCTTTGGCAAAGGTGCCGTATTTGGTGGCCGCGGCTGGGTAGTAATGGATGTTGGAGAAGCCGAGCTCTTCGAAGACCGCGTCGGGGTCAACCTCTGCGGCATCTTCCACGCCAGCAGCGCCGGCAATGGCACCATCCACACTAATCTTGGAATTGCGACCCTGGTGACACTCCATACAACGCGCCTCATCGCCTAGGCCAGTGAGTTCCACACCGGAAGGCATGACGACACTGGTCTTGGAAACGGTGGCCTGGTTATGGCAGGCCTCGCAGGTGACACCCACGACCTCTTCAGCAGGTACTTCAGCTGTAATTTCGCCTGTCGAAACGAATTCGATATACGCCTGTGAGGTGTGGCACTTTGCGCAGTAGACTGGCACAACAGCCGGATCGTCCTCATCCCAGTGACGGAAGGCTTCAGCTTCAAAATCCGCATGACCAGAGCCAAGATAGGCGGCTTCTAAACCGGGCAGCACAGACTCATACTCTGGGCAGGGTTCGTCCTCCGGGCATGCTTCACATTCCTCGCATACCTCGCACTCTTCACACTCTGGACACCCAGGAGCTTCTGGACATTCGGGAGCCTCTGGGCATTCCGGACACTCTGCTGAGGTCGCACAGCTTGCTAACAGCAGGCTGGCACCCACAAGCAAAGCGATGATCAGTAGTTTTTTTTGCATTCTAATCTCCTCTACATTCTGTACTTACAGAAAAATATGTGCACAAATCTCAATCGATTGCGGCTTGCCCAGATGGAGATTTTTCACCATGGGAGCCATTTTAGAGCGATCATTGACTTGGGTGGCATCACCTCCTCTATCACGAATTAATCAATAAAAACAATTATTCCTCCACATCCAGGAGATCAAGAAGCTCACTTACTTCATTCAAAGTACTTTGATGACTTGTGATTACTTGGACGGGGTCCTGGTCTACTGACAGGCGAATGATCTTAATCGCTGGAAAAGCGGATATCAAATCACACAACGAACAGCTTTCTTTCATATCCGCTTCGCTGGCATTCAAAATCACTACATCGGGATTGATAGCCGCGATTTGATCAAAACTTTCTTCATCAACAGGATGGACAAAGTGCAATGCCACACGCTCTGGGAATTGTTCGAAGCGACTGGCAACTCCTTGAGCAAAGAGTGATTGATCTGATAAGATCACCACCTGCTGGCGCATATGCTATGTCTCCTATCACTCAACTTCACGAAGATGTAATAGTATTCCTGAGAATAATATTAACAAAAAATAAGAGCCGCATACACCCCCCCTTGGATAATTGTTGACACTCTTTTGGGTGGGAGAAACAATCTAACAAATCATCCAAATGGATAGGCGATTTACCTACCCATTCATGGGTTCAAATGGTATTCAGCGTGATCCTGTCCAAACTAAATATCCCTATTCCCTAAGATATCCACCTCAATCCCCTGCACATCAGCTTTCGTCCTGAACAATCAAACCCATGCGCATGGCCTGGGCAACCGCTTCCGTGCGATTCTGCACACCCAACTTCTGCAGTATGTTGCGTACATGATATTTAATTGTATTCTCACTGACAAACAAGCTTTGTGCAATGGCGCGATTAGCCAAGCCTTCGCCCAACAAGTGAAGCACCTCCAGCTCGCGCTGAGAAAGACGGACTTGGTCAACAGAGTCTTGTTGCGCCAGATCCTTGACGCGCTGCATCAACCGCGCCGCCATTTTTCTGGTTATCGCAGCCTCCCCCCGTTGCACTCCCTCTAAAATTTCTAAGAAATCTTGGGCATCCAAATCTTTGAGCAAATAGCCATCCGCGCCCATCTCGATCGCCGCAAAAAGATGTTTGTCTTCATTGGAAACGGTTAGTATTACCACACGCGTTTTGGGAATTGTCGCCTTGATCTGTTTTAGGGCTTCCAAGCCATCCATCTTCGGCATTGTGATATCGATCAAAGCCAGGTCGGGCTCGAACCGCTGAACAGCCTCAACGGCAGCCACCCCATCCCCCACTTGAGCTACAACCTCATAATCTGCCGCCTCCAGCAGGCTAATAATGCCATCCCGAAATAGAGAGTGATCGTCTGCTACGATTACGCGCATCATGTAGGCCTACTCCTTTCCCCATCGATATTCAGGATCAATTTCACATGGGTGCCTATCCCAATCTCTGAGTTCATCTCCAAAAGCGCACCAATTTCATCTGCCCGCTCCTGCATAGTGCTCAAACCGAAATTCCCATTTTTTCCACGATGAATTTCCCGTTGGGTGAAACCCTGTCCATTGTCATATACTTCTAAGTACAAAGTGCCGCGCTCCTGAGAAAGCGCTACCCGGATCTGGGTGGCTTGGGCATGCTTGCGGGCGTTGGTCAGTGCTTCTTGCACAACTCTTAACATGTGCAATACGGTCTCTGGGGGCAGGCTCTTTAAGGGCTTGGAAGGCAATTCTAGCCTAGCCGAAACCTCACTCATCAGATTGAACTGCTGGACATAATCGGCTAATGCATCCGGCAGGTTAGAATCAACCTGGCTGGCCACTCTCAGCCCCAAAATTGCTTCGCGAATATCTACAAATAGATCTTGGGCAGCGATCTCGAGTTGATGCAAATGGCGATCAGCATCATCCAGGCGGTTTTTCTGCAACATCAAACGTACAGCGTTTGATTTCGTGGTCACGTATCCCAAGACTTGGGCGACGCCGTCGTGCAATTCGCGCGAAATGCGCTCACGTTCCTCCACGATCGCCTGTTGGCGAATTTTATTAAGCTCATCCAGCTCTAGAGTATAGCGCTCAATTTCATCCGCCATATGGTTAAATGTCGCAGCGAGCTGACAGATCTCGTCCTCAATCTTAGTACACTTGGCCAGGCGCAGAGAGTATTCTCCCGCAGCATAGGCGGTTAGAGGCTCACGAAACGACTCGATCCTGCGTACGACGAGGCGATTAAGTAAATGGAACATGCCGATCGTGATGGCCACTGTCGCTAGCACAGTTATGGCGATTCCCATACGCAAATCGTCTCTTAAGTGGTTGCGCACATCGGCCAATGACATATCGATCAACAATACACCTAAATGATGATCTGTTTCGCGATGACATTCCAGGCATTCTGGATAATTTATAACGGGGGTGGATATTCGCAGAGTATCTGGAAAAGTATCCAATTCGACAGCCCTGGGCCGGTTAGCTGCAGTATACTGGTGACAGGCCCAACACTGGTGATCGTTTATCCCTTTAATCTCTGATTCCGCAACTACCTCACTAGCGACTAACACCTTACCACTAATGCCAATAATCTGAACTCTGTCGACATTCTCCATAGAACTGACATCAGACAATGTAGACATCAGATGCTGATCGTCTTTGATCAACATGGCATGCGAGATGCTATTGTTCAACATATCCCCTAATTGCACGGCAGAAAGACGAATTTGCTCCTCCAAGATCTGCAACTCGCGCATATAGTGGAAGAGAGACAAGCCGACCATCATCAGCATTATGGGCAATGCAACACCTAAGGCGACCCGAGCCCGCAAGCTCGTTCGAATAGGCAATATCTTCGACATAATGCTAGGAAAAGAAATTCGCTCTCTCACTGGGTGTAACATCAAATGGGTTGCCTCACCCTAATTAAACCATAAGCCGATCAAATGGGTCTACATATGCCTAAAAGCTAAGCTTTACAAAAAAGATTGGAGTTATCTCGATTAACAGAAATTCCTGGTTCCCCGGTGAGGGGGGGAACCAGGAATGGAGAAGATCTGTTACAACGATCCAATAAATTACGGAGCAGCGAACTCAGCAACCGGGTACTCAGCCTCGGCCCAGCCACCAAAGCCACCTTTCAGGCTGGAGACATCCGTGAAGCCATAGGCCCACAGGATTTCTATTGCCATGGTGGAGCGATGGCCACTGCCGCAGTAAACAACGACCTTGGCATCTTTCTCAGCAGGCCAGTTCGCCATTTGAGCCATGAACTCTTCCAAAGGTATGTGCACCCAGGCAGCCTCGCCAGCATCGATAACGCCTTTTTCTTCAAGCTCTTCCGTTCGACGAACGTCGATGAGAACCATCTCAGGGGTTTCGACCAACGCGGTGTTCAGGCCATCAGCAGCGATTACGCCGTACGGCTTGACGCCGAATTTGCCCAGGGTAGCGTCTTTGAAGACCGCGGCATTGGCATCAAATTCAGCAGCATCCAATGCAACTGCTTCGGGGACACCCTCAGCAACAGGGTTACCAGCTTCTACCCAGTCAGCGAAGGTGGTCTTGAGGGCGCGTACATCCGTCCAACCCATGGCATGCAGGGCGGTCATGGCAATGGTCGCGCGCCAGCCGCTGCCGCAATAGGCCACTATGGGGGTATCAAAGGATGGTAGCAAGTTCAAGTTGGCAGCCAGATCGGCTAAAGGAATATGCGCAGCACCTTCGATGTGGCCTTTCTCTACCAACTCGGGGGTGGTGCGAACGTCAAGCAAGAAGGGAGGTGCATCCTCAGCCATCTCGACCAACAAACCATCGGCCTTGACGGTATTGTAGGCAGCCATATTGGCAATCATGTCAGCATAAGCTGCGTCAAAACTTGGTGCAGCAAATTCTGCTGTAGCATAGCCAGCATCTGCCCAACCACCGAATCCGCCTTTCAGGCTGGAAACGTTGGTGTAACCCAAGGACCACATAATTTCCATGGCCATGGTGGAGCGGTGACCGCTGCCACAGTAGATCACAATCTGGGCATCTTTGTCTGCGGGCCAGAGAGCCATTTGTGCAATGAAGCGCTCCAGAGGAATGCTGATCAGCTCGACATCTCCGGCGTCGATGACGCCTTTGCCAGTCCATTCGCCTGTAGTGCGAACGTCAATGAGGATCATTTCAGGATTGTCAACCAAGGCTGTGTTGAGCCCATCAGCCGTGGCGACACCGTAAGGCTTCACACCATACGCAGAAAGAGCACCATCAATTTCGGCAACAACGCCAGCATTGGGTTCAGCAGCGTTCAAAGCAACAGCTTCGGGAACTCCTTCGGCAACCGGATTGCCAGCGTCCACCCAATCAGCAAAGGTGGTTTTGAGGGCGCGTACGTCGGTCCAGCCCATGGCATGCAGGGCGGTCATCGCAATGGTAGCACGCCAGCCACTGCCACAGTACGCCACGATGGGGGTATCGAATGAGGGCAGCAGATCCAAATTCTTGGCCAGGTCAGCCAATTGAATGTGGGCTGCGCCTTCAATGTGACCCTTTTCTTCCAACTCGCCGGTTGTGCGAACATCCAGCAAGAAGGGAGGTGCATCCTCAGCCATTTCCACCAGCAAGGCGTCGGCCTTGACGGTGTTATAGCCCACCATGCTTCCCAGCATAGTGCTGTAGGCAGCCTTCATTGTGCCAATATGCCCATCCGCAAACACAGGCATCGCGGCTACCAGCATGCTCGTAAGAATGAGCAGTGATAATACTACATGTAGCTTCTTTTTCATTTTTATCTCCTTTTCTAGGTTCTTAGAAATTTGGCTACAATCTGACGAAATTAATCTCCAAAACTATCCATGATCAATTCGGGGATATCCTTGATGATCACAGATTGATTTGCATCACGTTCCTTGGCAGAAACATTATCTTCTGTAAGGAAAATTTCCGGGTTTCCGTGGCAGTTACCACAAGATTCCGTTTGGGGGGTTTGCAGTTGAATATTGTGGGGGGTTGCATATGCCCACGTGGGCAGCGCATCAAAATTGGGTTGGTTCGCACCATAGTACTGATAGCTGGTCTCAGCTACAGGTACATGTCGCAAGGTCACGTAATCGTATGGGCGCTCGGCGCTCTTGAGCGGGTTCTGTCCAATGAAGAAGGTCAGGTAGGAACCCTCTGTGCTGAAGTAGGGCTTGCCAGATTCTTCACTAACTTGAACATGGCAGCCATCACAACTGGTATACGCCACCGAGTGACATACCTGGCAAGCAACCTTTTCATGAACGTTGTGATTGACTACGTTACTCTTGGTGCTCATATTCTCAACTTCATGGCAGTTCGTGCAAGTGGGAACCATCCCTCCTGAATAGCGGTGATCGGGTGTTTCATCCATACCCAAGGCTGCATAATCACCATGCATTTCTGAGGCCGTGTGGCAATCTGTACATTTCATGCGCCCCTTACGGAAGTGGACATCGGCTTTCAAATCTTCATGCTTTCCCAAATACTCATTGCCTACCCGGCTACCATGGCAGGCAGTGCAGTTACGCGTCATGGATGGAGTTGCTTTGAAGATGTGTCCCTCGATAAAGCCTCCCCCGACTGAGGTCGGCTGGCTGACATGACAATCGCCACAATCGGTATGACAACTGGCACAATGATTGCCAAACATCCCTTCCAGGGCAGGATGATCTTCGGGAGCGCTGCGCGCTTCGATGACAGTCCAATACCCCTGTTGGGATGAGTGCAAACTGTTAGGGTACGTTTCTACAATGTCTGTATGGCAAGTTCCACAAACCGCTCCTGGATCTTCGCTAGGGGCAGCGATAAGACCGGTATGCGCTACTTCCTTGCTGGCATCTTGTTGGCCAGCATGACATTCTGTGCAGGCTATTCTGCCGTGTACCGTCTCTGCAAATGTTTCATCAAGAATAACTTTTTCCCAAGGCTCCAACGGAGCCACAGACCCCCCTCAGCCCTCCCCTTCATTTTCGCTCTCTACAGCTTCTTCGGCCTTGGCTGTGTTGATCAATGTGTCTTTGTCGGAATGACAAGCTAAACACTGATCAATTTCTTCCCCAGACTCTACAGCTGCTGGCGATTCGACAGGTTCATCGAGCGGCGGAGCTGGTGCTGCAGAAATCCCCGAAAGGATTAATGCAAGTATCAAACACAAAAGAAACCGATGCCTTCTCATCTCATATACCTTTTCATACGCTAGGGTTTGTTATTGATTTCACATATGATTATAAATAAGTAAATGTCATAAATCCAAGTGACAAAAATAACCCTGACTTATACGTCACCATTATAGGTAACAATAAGTATTTGCTATACATTTGTGATACATATCACTTGTATTGGCTATCCATAGCTTGATAAGATTTAGCCGGAGCTGATTATGTTAGATTCCCACCAACTTAATGTGTTTCTGGTTGCCGCAGAAACATTAAACTTCACACAAGCTGCACAAAAATTGGGCATGAGCCAGCCCAGTGTCAGTCAACACATCCAGAATTTGGAGCGCTTCTTCAATACTTCCCTATTCATCCGCTCTACCCGAAATTTGCAATTGTCCGATGCAGGCATCGCCCTGCTGCCGCTATCACGTGAAATGGTCAATCAATCAATTCGGATTGAGGAAACTATGGCTTCACTCAAGGGCGAGGTTTTTGGGCACCTCATGGTGGGGTGCAGCACTACTCCGGGGAAATATGTATTACCTCCGCTACTGACAAGATTTCATAATGAGTTCGCCAAAGTCCGCATTACCTGCCAGGTATCACCACAAAATGAAGCTATCGCTAAGCTTAGTGAGGGCTACGTCAATTTTGCTCTCACCAGCAAAACCGGCGACCCAAACAGGCACGTTGAGTTTCGCAAATTCATGCGTGATGAAATCATTCTGATTGCCCCGCTCAACCACCCCTGGGCCCGCAGAGAAAGTATCGATCCAGATGACCTATTTGGAGAAGATTTTTTGATGCGTGAGCCAGAATCTGGTACCAGTATCGCAGTATGCGCAGCATTATCATCAGTTGGAATTGATCATGGTGATTTGACAACGCTGATGACCCTGGGAAATTCAGAAGCCATAGCCCTCTCGGTTCAAGAGGGACTTGGGGTCGGTTTTGTCTCAGAGATTGTGGTTACTAAACTTGGCAAAGGGCGGGTCACGATTATCCCCGTAAAGAACCTCGAAATATGTCGCGATATTTTCATTGGCCACAACATAAATCAACCGTGCACTGTCGCCCAAACCACCTTTTGGGAATTCATCCAGGGATTGCCTTACCCTTTCCCCATTTCGCAATAAATCCAACCAATAATAGAAACTCAAAAATTTATATTGATTTACGTTTTTCTAGCTTCTTAGATTCCTCATTTTCACGTAAATCTATTTAAGACATCTATTACCGCAATTATCTATTGACACATTGAGCTTACGTTTATAAGCAAATACTCATTATACGTGACATTTAGTTCGATCGTATGTGACAAGGATCACTATCTCGCTATCCAGGGGGGTGCTATGATTTCCACACTTCAATATATTCGTTTATGCGAATAAGGTAATAGTTGAGGGAACTACTCATATCCCATGAGCAGTTCCCTATTTAGAGGAACAAACTATGGATAAAGCCACCTTAGCCCATGAGGTAACCCAACTCCACGCCGAGATCTGCTCAGCGCTGGCCGATCCACGCAGGATTCTGATGCTCTATACGCTGCACGAACGGTCCCGCAATGTCAGCGAACTTGCATCTGAAATCGGTATCAGCCAACCGGCAACATCGCGGCACTTGAAGATCTTGCGACAGCGCGGGTTGGTCAGCGCCACCCGCAAAGGTGCTAGCGTCGAATACGCCCTGATCGATGAGCGTCTCATCCAGGCGCTGGATTTGCTGCGAGGTGTGCTTTTCGACCGTCTTACACACCGTGCTCACCTCGTTGAAGAAGCAACACTCTGAGGGATTCATGAAAAACAACAAATACATCTGGTTGATTGGTTTGGTGGTCACGTTGGCTTTAATCATCATTCCTATCGTTCTGTTCACTTCCCCTGCAGACAGTAAGCCAGTTGATGACCCCTGGGCCAGCGTCCCATTGCACGTACCCCATACGGACCACAGCGATATCGTCGAAGGACCCTTCGAGAGCGGCTCAGAGGTTACCAAAGCATGCCTGGAATGCCATGCGGACGCCAGCGTTGAGGTCATGTCCACGGCACATTGGACCTGGGAAAGTAAGCCCTACACCCTCGAAGGACGTGACGGTCCCATCACGATAGGCAAGAAGAATGCCCTCAACAATTTCTGCATCGGCATCCAGGGGAATTGGGAGGGCTGCACTTCTTGTCATGCTGGATACGGCTGGAATGACGCAAACTTCGATTTCTCCAACCAGGAGAACATCGACTGTTTGGTCTGCCACGACAACTCAGGAGTTTATGTAAAGGGGAAGGCTGGATATCCCGTTGAAGGGGTCGATCTCTTAGCCGCGGCGAAAAGTGTGGCTATGCCCACGCGTGAGAATTGCGGCGGCTGCCATTTCAACGGTGGCGGCGGCAACGCCGTCAAACATGGTGATCTCGATGAAACGCTGTATTTCCCCCCGGCCAATGTCGATATCCATATGGGCGAGCACGATTTCTTGTGCACAGATTGCCATAAAACCGAAGACCACAATATCATGGGCCGCTCGATCTCCGTCAGCCTGGATAACGAGAACCAGGTCTACTGTACCGATTGCCACAACCAGGATCTACACACAGATGAACGCATCAACGCCCATGTCGCCACTGTGGCCTGCCAGACCTGCCACATCCCCGCTGCGGCCACCCGCGATGCTACCAAGATGTATTGGGACTGGTCTACGGCTGGCAGCGACGAGATCGAAGAGAGCGTGCACTCTTATCTGAAAATCAAGGGCAGCTTTGTCTACGAGGGCAACTTTGAACCGACCTACGCTTGGTATAACGGCACCGCCAGCAGGTATATCCTCGGGGATACCATGGACCCGACTCAAATTACGCCCATCAACTCCCCCAAAGGGGATATCGATGATCAAAATGCCAAAATCTGGCCTTTTAAAGTACATCTCGCCAATCAGCCCTATGACGCTGTAAATAATATCCTCTTACAGCCGGTCACCTATGGCGAAGGCGGTTTCTGGCATGAGTTCGATTGGGATCAAGCCATCCAATTGGGCTCTGATATCGTCGGTTTGGAATATAGCGGCGAATATGGGTTCGCTGAAACCGAAATGTATTGGCCCACGACACATATGGTGCGACCTGCCGAAGACGCCCTAACCTGTGACCATTGCCACGGACCGGAAGGACGTATGGATTGGGAAGCCCTGGGCTATTATGGTGACCCAATCGATTGGGGCGGTCGGTTCCGGTCTAATAGCTATCAACCATAACAGGGGACCCGGTCATGCATAGATATATGAAAAATCACTCTCGAATTTTCCAATACACCCTCTACATGGGTCTAGCACTGATCCTTCTGGCCACCACCGGTTTTTTCACTCAAAGCATAGCCCAGGCCAAGCAGCCCACGCTAAACCAGGCGCGCCCTTTGGGCGTTTCGCCGATCCACCCCACATTCCCATTCTTAGATGAGAATGGCGAAAACGTGCTAGAGACTGGTGAAGCAGTATCGACAATGAAAACCTGCGGTGCCTGCCATGACACAGATTTCATCGCGGAGCACAGCTTCCATGTCAGCGCGGGGTTCGACGAGATTGGCAATCCTGGGATTACCGCCAGCACACGGGCATGGGACACCAGCCCTGGGTACTTCGGAAAGTGGAATCCCATCACCTACCGCTACCTTTCACCCGCGGGGGATGAATCGATCGATCTAACCCTCCCAGAGTGGATCAAAACCTTAGGTGTGCGTCATGTGGGAGGGGGACCGACAGTCTACGCCCAAAACGGGGAGCGGCTGACCGACCTCAGCGTTGATACTGGTAATCCCGAAGTCAACATCGTCAATCCAGTCACGGGGCAGTTGGTCCCCTGGGATTGGGCCGAATCCGGCGTGGTAGAGATGAACTGTTTCCTGTGCCATACGCCAAACCCGGATAATCACAGCCGCATGGATGCCCTCCACGAAGGCGAATTCCGCTGGGCTAATACCGCCACCCTACTCTCCTCCGGCATCGTCAGCAAGAATGGTGATGTATTTGATTGGAATCCTGAGGCATTCGATGAAGAAGGCGCGCTGTTGCCCGCATTTATCACCATCCAAGATCCCACCAATGATAATTGCGGCCTTTGCCATGGCTTGGTGCATGACGATGTCGAAGACCCCCTGGTGATGGTTGGCTGCTTGCCCGATCGCTGGAGCACGATCACCACCGGGCAGATTATTTCACCCCAAAAACTCTCTGATAGCGGCATGAACTTATCGAACAAAGAGGGGCTTAATCGTTCCTGGGATGTGCACGCCGAACGATTGCTCAAGTGTACCGATTGCCACTATTCGCTCAACAACCCGCTCTATTACCAGGAATCGCAGAGCACCCGCCCCGAACACCTGACCTTCGACCCCCGGCGCTTGGAGATTGGCGAATACCTTGAGAAACCATTGCACCAGTTTGCCCGCGGTGACAGCGCACAGAGCACGGTCGCTGGAGAACTCAAAGATACCATGCGGCGCTGCGACTCCTGCCACAGCGTTGACAGCACTCACGCCTGGCTGCCATACAAAGATCGTCATATCGAAGCCTTGAGCTGTGAAAGCTGCCACATCCCGCAGATGTACTCCTCGGCCAATATGGTGCAAGATTGGACCGTCATCTCCCTTGAGGGAGGCGCAAATACTCAATGCCGCGGGATTGATGGCGATAGCGAAAGCGTAGGCTCATTGATCAGTGGTTATGAACCCGTTCTGCTGCCCAGTTTAAATCGTGCTGGGGAAACTACACTGGCCCCCCACAACTTAATTACCAGTTGGTTCTGGGTTTATGGAGATCCGCCCCGACCGGTCCGCCAAACGGATTTGGCAGCCGCCTATGTAGAGAATGGCGAATACCACCCCGGCATCATCCAACGCTTTGACGCCAATGGGGATGGCCTCCTGGACAAAACTGAACTGTCAATTGACACTTCAGCGAAAGAGCAGTTCGTCCGAGATCGCCTCAGCCACCTCGGTTTGGGTAACCCGCGCATCGTCGGCGAGGTACAGCCTTACAGCATCAACCATGATGTCACAACGGGGGAATGGGCGCTGCGCGAGTGCTCAGCTTGCCATGGAGAGGGGTCTCGCATCACACAAGCCATCCAATTATCGGCCTATATCCCCGCTGGGGTCACGCCAGAGTTCGTTGCTGACAGCAATATCGCTTTCAGCGGCGAATTCATCACCGACGGTGGCGCTTTGTACTACCGACCCCAGACGAATTCTGAGGATCTTTATATCCTTGGCCACGATTCTATCCCCTGGATCGACCTGGCTGGGACTGTAATTTTCGTAGGCGTTTTGGCAGGTATCGTGATCCATGGTGGGTTGAGGTTCCTGGCTGCCCGACGCCGACCTGCGCACGAAGTCCAAATCGAACAGGTATATATGTACAGTGTCTACGAGCGCCTGTGGCACTGGTTGCAGACCTTTGCTATCGTGCTGCTGCTCTTCACCGGGTTAGTGATCCACAAACCCGACACATTTGGGGTCTTCAGCTTCCGTGGTGTGGTACTGGTGCACAACATTCTGGCTGCCATCCTGGCTGCTAATGCGTTGCTCTCCCTTTTCTACCACCTGGCCAGTGGAGAGATCCAGCAATATATCCCCCGGCCGCGCGGCTTCTTCGATCAAACCTTCACGCAAGCCAAGTATTACCTTTTAGGTATTTTCAAGGGCGAAGAACATCCCTTCGTAAAGACTGCCAACAAGAAGCTCAACCCGCTGCAACAGATCACCTATGTGGCCATCCTCAACGTGCTGCTACCGCTGCAAGGTCTCACCGGTATCCTGATCTGGGGTGCGCAGCGTTGGCCGGGTATCGCCGACCGGTTAGGTGGCTTACCCTTTCTGTCCCCCTTCCACACCCTGATTGCCTGGCTATTCGCGACATTCATCGTGATGCACGTCTATCTGACCACCACTGGACACACCCCCATGGCCAACATCAAAGCCATGATCATGGGCTGGGACGAAGTCGAAGTACACCAATCAGATGAAATCTAAATAGATTTTCAAGCGAAGTATACCCTCACCCCTACCCCTCTCCCATTGGGAGAGGGATGACCAGAGCGAGGCGAAGGTCAGGGTGAGGGGAAAGAAGTAAAGAATATGACCACAGCAACTCAAACGACAGGAAAAACAGGTTTATTCAAGAAGATCTTTAGTCGGGAGAGCAAACCCTACGCTAATGCCTATTTAGGCGGCGTGCTCCTTGGCCTGGTGCTCTTCACATCCTATCTCATCACAGGAAATGGTCTGGGCGCTTCGGGTGGCCTCAGCCGCTATGTGGCCTTCATCGAAGACCTGATCGCTCCCGGGCATATCGACCAGGTGCCTTACTTGATCAAAATGGCTGGCGGCCAGCGCAACCCTCTGGATAGCTGGATCGTGATGGTCAGCACCGGTGTAATCCTGGGCGGTTTTATCTCCGGACTGATTAATGGGCGCACCAAGTTCGAGACCAATAAGGGCCCCAATATCTCCAACCGCACGCGCTGGTTCTTCGCCTTCATCGGTGGCATGTTCTTCACTTATGGTGCGCGTATGGCGCGGGGCTGCACATCGGGGCAGGCCTTATCCGGCGGGGCAACCCTCTCAGCGGGTAGTTGGGCGACCATGTTTGCCATCTTCGGCGGCGCGTATGCGCTGGCGTATTTCGTGCGCAAACTGTGGAACTAGCAGGAGATCACAATGATTCCATTCCCTCTCCCTCTGGATGCAATTTTCGTCAAATTCGGCGTCTACCTGATCTTCTTGGGTATCGGCTTCCTCTTCGGCTTCGTGCTGGAAACCTCCGGTTTCAACCACTCTCCCACATTGGCAGCCCAATTCTATTTCAAAGACCTGCGCGTCTTCAAGGTTTTCTTCACCGCCATCGTGGTCGCCATGTTGCTGATCTTCAGCGCTTCCGCCATCGGCCTGTTAGATTACAACCTGATCTGGGTTAACCCCACCTATCTTTGGTCGGGAATCCTGGGCGGCGTGATCATGGGTGTGGGTTTCATTCTGGGGGGATTCTGCCCAGGGACTTCGCTGGTTGCGCTGGCTACCTTGAAGATCGATGGGATCTTCTTCGTGTTGGGAGGCCTTTTTGGGGTGTTCCTGTTCGGAGAGACCGTCGACAAATTCACCTACTTCTTTAACACCAGCGGCTATTTCGGTCGCCTGACCTTGATGGATGTCTTCAACCTGCCCACCGGGGTGATCGTCATCCTGGTCACGCTGATGGCCATCTTCATGTTGTGGGGCGGCGAGCAGCTTGAACGCATCTTCGGCGGCAAGGACCCCAAGAAAGCGCCAAAAGCTCGCTATGCCGGTGCAGCGATCTTCGTGGTACTGGCAATCGCCATCGCCTTCATCGGGCAGCCAACCACCCTTGACCGCTGGGAACGGCTGGCCCCCGAAAAAGAGGCTGCTCTTGAAGGGCGTGAATTCCAAATCCACCCTGGGGAATTGCTGGATACCATCCACGATCACAAGCTCAACCTGGTCATGATCGACGTGCGCAGCGAGGCCGATTACAACCTCTTCCATCTGCTGGATGCAGAAAATGTCGCTCCGGCAGAAATCCCCACGCATATCGATGAGTATATTGCCTTACCTGCCAATACGCTCTTCATTCTGATGAGTAATGATGAGGCCGCAGCTACCCAGGTCTGGAAGACTATGGTGGCCGAATCCGTGCCCAATGTGTATATCCTGGAAGGCGGCATCAACAACTGGCTGGACAACTTTGCCACAGAATTCGAGGGCGAGTATTGCGCCAGCGGCAAGGAAGGCGCCGAGGATGAACTGCGCTACGAGTTCAGTGCCGCTTTAGGCTCAGGCTGCCCGGCAGCTTACCCGGACCACGACCTGGTGCACGAGATGGAATTCGAGAAGAAGATCAAAATGGAATTGAAACGCGCTCCATCTGGTGGAGGGTGCGGATAAGGTAGCACATGAAGGGGTATGAAGCGATGATCGCTCCATACCCCTTCATTTATGCATCAATCGAGATTCTACGGCCGATCAGTTTGCATGGGGGACAAAAATAAGGTAAGCTCTAGAATATTAGCAAATTTAATACCTCCCATCGGAGGGAAACCCAACATGCTGAATCAAGATATGCTCGAGAGACTGCTCGAAATCAGCCGCCAAATGGCCGAGACGCGTACTTTGAACCCGCTGCTCAAATTCGCCATGGGGGAAGTCTTGGAATTTGTTGAGGCTGAGTATGGCTACCTGATTCTGCTGGATGAAGAGGGGGAGTTAGATTTCCGTGTTAAGCAAAACAATCTGGGAAAAGAGATCGATGAGCCTAATTCACAAATCAGCCATACGATCTTCGATCAGGTCATCCAAAAACGTACCTCGATCATAATCGCTGATGCTGTATCCAACAAAGCTTATCAGGAATCTAAGAGTGTTTTGGATTTAAAAATTCAGTCGGTAATGTGCGCGCCGTTAATATCTAAAGATGAACTACTGGGAGCGCTGTATGTGGAAAACCGCTCCGCTAAAGGCGTCTTCGAAGACGAGGATCTAAAACCTTTAGAGTATTTCGCCGCTCACGCGGCAGTCGCCATCGAGAACGCCATGCTCAACGAAGACCTGGAAGCGCGCGTTGCCTCACGAACTGCCACCTTGAAGAAAACTGTCGACGAACTCGAGCGCGAGATCGAAGCCCGCAAACGCGCCGAGGCGGAGTTACAAAAGCTCGCCATTACTGATCCGCTCACCAATGTATACAACCGGCGCTATTTCGATGAAGTCGTCGAGGGGGAGCTGGAACGTGTCCGAAGGCACAAAATGAACTTATCCGTGGCCATGGTCGATCTGGATCACTTCAAAACCATCAACGACAACTACGGCCATGTAACCGGGGATATTGTTTTGAAGACCATGGCAGATTGCTTTGTCAGCAATCTGCGCAAGATCGATGTAGTCGGGCGTTATGGGGGGGACGAGTTCGTCATCCTAATGCCAGAAAGCGGCAGCGAACAGGCCCAAAAGGCTGCCGAAAGGCTGCGCAAAAAAGTCATCGCCCGGGTACGAAAAATCCAAAAATTCGATCACCCCATCACGGCCAGTATGGGATTGTATACATTGTCTGGGGATTCCGATATCTCGGTGAAGGATTTCCTCGATCGGGCTGACCAAGCGTTGTATAACGCCAAAGAAGCGGGCAGGAATAGGGTTTCTGTTTGGGATGGTGAGAACTAGAAACCCGGTTTGTTTGCGAAGTACTCCAATGGGGCTGAGAAACCGGGTTTCTCTATCGATTCATCCACATTCGATAAAAAGCGTAAAGGGCTGGGTTATAAACGCGATCCCAAGGACCAGCGCCACGGCGCAATTCTCCCCCAAAGCCGCGTTTGAATCGATACACGCCCCACAACCCATCACTTCGTTGGGTGAAATTCTCTTCTAGCTCAACTTCATCACAATCGGGCACCCCCCATAGATCGTACTCGCTGCATCCACACTGCTTAGCCCAACGCATGGCCTCCCATTGCAATAAATAGGTGGGCATGCGGTTACGTTGCTTGTTTGATGAGGCTCCGTATAGATACCAGGCCCGATCTCCCAGGGCAAATACCATTAACGCGGCCAAAGGTTCTTCTTGATATTCTGCCTGGAGCAATTCACATTGACCTAGCGGATGGAATACCTCGTAGGCGCGGTGATAATATTCCAAAGTATGGACACCAAATTCGGCACGCGTGCCGGTAATGTCCATCATGCTGGAGAAGGCCTCCAGATCGCGAGAGGGGCGCACGACGACCTCTTTCCTCCCGGCGAGACGGATGTTATAACGTGTCTTCTGCTTCATGCTGGCCAGGATGGCTTCCTCGCCTGGGAGCAGGTCGATCACCAGGGTTCGCAGGGGCTGGATATCCTGGGGACTAAATCGAAAGCCATGGGGCAGCGAACCAGCCCAAAGGGCGTGCGCTTCATCCTGCCAAATATCGGGTTCCACCTTCAAGAATACAGCATTGCGTTGGCGGCACAATTTGTCCACTTCAGGCCAAAGGACATCCCATTGCGTTGGATTTCCAACCGGTCCTTTAGGGATGTACGCCAGAGTCAACCCAAAGGGCAAACGCCGGAAAAGTACCTGCGCGCCGATGTCGCCCGCAGTTACATGCGCGGCTTCCCAGCCAAAGGCCGACTTCAGCATCCCCCAGGCGGAGGTTTGTAGCAGGTGGGCATTGGGAAATTGAGTAAGGAATGAATCCCATTCTTGGGGTGATTGATAAGTCATATCCATTAGTACAAACCCTAAAGGTTTTGGAAACCTTTAGGGTTTAATTTCTTAAATCAAGGAAGTCAAATCGGGGGGTGGTGTATCGCGTACGGTTGCGCCAGGAATAAGTACATCGAGGCGTTTGAGAATAGGCGCAGCAGCGCCTTCACGTGCCAGGTGGATCAACTCATCAATGGCGCTGTTTAAAGGGTCACCGCTAAGAATGTCCTCTTCTGTAAGCAAAAAGATATCGGGGTGTTTCGTAGGGTCGAAGGTGGCCCATTGATCCCAAAGCTCCTCACTGAGCTTCTCGCCGGGACGCACCCCAGTGTAAATGATCTCGATATCTTTGTCCGGTTCTAGGCCCGATAAACGGATGAGGTCTTCAGCCAAATCGAGGATCTTAATTTGCTCGCCCATTTTTAGCACGAATACCTCGCCCCCTTCGCCCATCGCCCCGGCGTGAAGAACCAAGTGCACTGCCTCGGGAATGGTCATGAAGTAGCGTTCCATCTCAGGGTGCGTGATTGTGATCGGCCCACCATTGATGATCTGTCGCTGGAAGCGCGGCACCACACTGCCCCGACTTCCGAGCACATTGCCAAATCGCACTGCTGAATAGGCCAGACCGGATGTGTGTGCAGCTTCCAGGACCATGAGTTCTGCCAGACGCTTGGTGGCGCCCATCACACTGGTGGGACGAATGGCCTTATCAGAGGAGATCATAACCAGGCGCTCGACGCCATAATTCTGCGCGGTTTCGACCAGGTTGCGCGTACCCAGCACATTGTTGGAGATGGCCTCCTCGACATTGACTTCCATTAAGGGGACGTGCTTATGGGCCGCGGCATGAAAAACCACCTGGGGATGCAGTTCATCGAAAACTGCTGCCAGCCTGTCCCGGTCGCGAATATCCGCAACCACCGGATGGATTGGCATATCGGGATGGATGGCATTCAGATCCAGATAGGCGCGAAAGATGCTGTTCTCGCCATGGCCCAATAGGATCAGCGCAGAGGGCCCCCAACGTGCAATCTGGCGACAGAGTTCGGCACCAATCGATCCCCCAGCTCCAGTGACGAGGATCCGTTGCCCAGCGATGACACCCCCGATGCGTCGATCATCGGTGATGGCAGAAGCGCGACGCAGCAAGTCATCGATGTTGACATCTCTCAAACGATTGACGCTGACCCGGCCTCCGATCAATTCATACATCCCTGGCATGGTGCGGAAATTGATCTTCTCCTCTCGGCATATGTCAGCAACTTGACGAATAATATCACCTGGGGCCGTGGGGATGGCTATGATCACTTCTTGAATGCGGCGAGTTTTGACAACTTTCGAAAGATCCTCCAGTGTACCCACCACCGGTACGCTGTGAATCTGGCTTTTCTGCTTGGCCTGATCGTCATCCAAAAAGCAGATCGGGGTGAGATTGAGTTGGGGATTCTTCTGGATCTCTCTCACCACCAGAGCACCGGCGTCACCAGCGCCAACGATCAGCGCACGTGCGGCAGTTCGCGAGGTAACATTGCCATTCTGGTATGAAGATCGGCTATCGGCAATCACTTTGGAGGCAAAACGCAATCCCCCGGCCAAAAACAATGATAGCAGCCAGTCGATCACCAGCGTGGCCCGTGGAAATCCGATGTACCCAGGGGAGCGGGCCTGGAAATAGGTCATCGAGATCACAGCTACAGAGAGAATTATCGAGGCTGAAGTCACCGCCGAAAGCACCAATGTTAATTCACGTGTGCTAGCATATACCCACAGGCGCCGGTAAAGGCCAAATATCCAATACATAATGGGTTTGATCACAACTGCTAAAGCCATCATGCGCAGGGCTTGGGGTAGATAATACTCGAAGAGCGGCCCCAACTCGAAACGCAGCGCAAAACTCACCAGCACTGAGACGCAAATCAAGAAGAGATCCCCTGCCAGGAATACACGGTTTCGCAAGGGGGCCGTAGTGAACAAGGCTCGCAGCCAAGGGAGGAATTTGCTGGTCACTGTCGCATCCACTCCACGGTCTGGCGCAGGCCGTCTAAGAGATCGGTGTGCGATTCGAACCCAATTTGTGACCCTGCCAGTGAAGGATTACCCAAAGAGCGGTAAATATCTCCTGGGCGTGGTTCAGCCAACACCGCTTCGGGTGTATTGGGAATGATCTCACGTAACACTTTCACTAATTCTGCAATGGTGATCTCATCCCCTGTGCAGACATTGAACACTCCTCCTGCTGACTCGGATGATTCAGACGCCTGAAAATTGGCGCGCACGACATCTTCTACGAAGACAAAATCTCGGCTTTGCAGGCCATCACCGTAGATATTGACAGCCTGGCCATCTAAGAGCAGCCTGACGAAAATGGGGATGGCGGCGGCATACTCGGAGTCGGGAGATTGGCGCGGCCCGTAGATGTTGAAATATCGCAATGCTGTTACACTCATATCCGTTGTCCGAGTGTACATGTCCGCATACACTTCATTGATACGCTTCGAGGCGGCATAGGGAGATAGCGACATGGTTTGGCCAGATTCGCTCAAGGGATAATCTGATGAATCCCCGTACACAGCGCAACTAGAGGCCATGACAACCTGCTTGACCCCAGCCTGGGCGGCAGCTTCCAGCAAGTTCATTGTTCCCTGGACGTTGACATCGAAACAGAATTGGGGGTCTTCCATCGATTGGGGCACCGACACCATAGCTGCCTGGTGAAAAATCTGATCGACATCCTGCACTGCCTGGGATATGCGCTTGGTTTCTCGCAAATCTCCTTCGATGATTTCGACATCATCTTTGAGGGGCTCCAGATTCTCCCATTTCCCAGTCGAGAAATTGTCCAAGACAATCACTCGGTCGCCGCGCTCTACTAATCGCTGAACGATGTGAGAACCAATGAACCCTGCTCCGCCTGTTACTAAACTAACCATTATCGACTACTCTCCAAATTATTCAAAGTGATTCGCGAAGGCATTTTCTATTGCCCCGTCCCTAACATGGTTGCCGGTGAGCGCAGCAATATCAAGATATCCATAATCAGGTTGCGGTGTTTGATATAGTAAAGGTCATATTCCAACTTCATCATTGTTTCTGCCAGATTAGAGGCATAGCCATAGTTGACTTGAGCCCAGCCCGTGATACCTGGCTTTACCAGCAGCCGCGCCCGGTAAAAAGGAATTCTGCGCTGAAAATGATCGACCAATTGCGGACGCTCAGCGCGCGGCCCCACGAGACTCATTTCGCCGCGCAGCACGTTGATGAATTGCGGGAATTCGTCAAGATGAGTTTTGCGCAGAAAACGTCCCATGCGTGTGACCCGTACATCGTCTTCTGTGGCGAGTTGAGCCTGGCCATCAGCCTCAGCATCGCGGCGCATGGTGCGAAATTTGATGATCTCGTAGATTTGACCGCCCTTTCCCAGACGTTCCTGGCCATAGAATATCGGCCAGCCATTATCGATCACAATCGCCAGCCCCACAAATGGCAAGAGGACCACCACGATCAGGACTCCCACTAACCCCCCAAGGATATCGATAGCCCGTTTGATGACCTCGTAAAATCCTCCAAAACGGAACTCATCCACAAAGGAGCGCAACAGCCAATCCGTTTCCAATATGTTAATAGGCACCCTTCCAACCAGTTCTTCATAAGCCACCGGCATGCGTGTGATCTCGATACCGCGCTCCTGGGCATCCAGGATGGTCTGGAATGTGCTGCCCATCATGGTACCAGAAATTGCTACAATGATATCGGTAATGGCTTCGCTCTCCACAAGTTCCAAGAGGTTTTCGCTATTATCGATCACCTGATAACCTTCTACCTCAGTTTTTAGAAGTTTAGGGTCATCATCAATCAAACCAACCAATTCGAAAGGCTTCGGATGCATGCCTTTGACAATCTCAAGGATCACACGGCCGGCACGACCGGCTCCGACCAACAACACCCTGCGCATAAAATTGGGCGCGGTAAAGATGCGGATATAAATCATGCGCCAGAACCAGGTTAGAAGAGACGCGACCCCCAAAAATGCAGCCACCCCCCGGCGCGGCAGGGGATTGTCCGAAGCAAAATAGACAAAGAGATACAGCACGAAACCAATCGCGGTGGCCGCCAGAATACCCGTGATCACCTGCCGGCGGTGTGCTGCCCGATGAACATCGTATAAATCCACCAGTAAGAGTAGCCAGACCAGGGGCAAAAGATAAAACCAGACCTCGACGCGTTCCTGAATGAATGCTAATGATAATCCCAACCACTCTTCGCTCAGACCCCAAATGACCAGCGCCGCGGCCAAAGCGATAGCCCCAATGAACACATCGCCCAACAATAACAGGGTACGTCGTTCTCTCAGACCTAAACGCCAAAGGGTTGAAGTTTTGTGTTGTTTTGCCATAGCAGCAAATTTCATTTCTTACGAAGCAGCAAGGATTCGACCAGGCTCCATAAAAAAGCGCTTCCCCAGGAGAAATGCATCACTGCAATTGCCAGGGGAACTCCATACACCAGGCTAAATTCACGCTTTGCCAGCGCGGATCCCACCCCGGCAACAGTCAGAGCCGAGAGATAGATCAGCGCCTCTGCAAAGATCAACCAACGCGCCCAAACAAACCAGATCGACAATAATCCTAACACCAGCCAAGTCAGCACAAATGCGCCTGATAGCTGACGCCAGCGGAAGGTATGAGGGTATCGCAACAACATGCGCAACTTCCAGTATCCATATCGCCAGTATTGGCGCGCCAGAGCTCCCAAGTTGGCTCGTGCAAAGTAAACTGTGGATATCGCTGGGTCCAGCCAGATCGTGGCACCAGCTTGTCGGGCGCGCACATTGAACTCGTAATCTTCATTGGAAAGCAAATTCTCATCGAAGGGTCCAATCTGTTCGATCAGCGATCGGCGGAAAGCGCCAAAGGGGACGGTATCCACGGATCGGGCATCCCCACCCACTCGGTAGCGAGCGTCTCCCACGCCCAATGGATGGGCTGCTGCCACTGCAATGGCACGCGCTAATCGCCCCGGTTTCAGACCTCCGGGGCGAATTTCCCATACGCCTCCTACATTATCACCCAATCCTGCTTCCAAGGCCTGGATGCAGCGTGCGACGTAATCTGGCCTGGGTATCGAATGCCCGTCCAAACGGACGATGAACTCTCCCAGGGCAGCTTCGATAGCCCGGTTCACAGCTGAAGGGATCGAGCGCTTATCGTTATCGACAATCCGTAAAACGAGTTGCGGATGAGCATTTTGAAATTCGGCGATCACGTCCCGAGTACGGTCAGTGGACATGCCATCCGCGATGACCACCTCCATCTCCTGCAGTGGGAAAGTCTGCCTCTCAAGAGACTCTAGCAAAAGGTGGATGGTATCTTGTTCATTGTAACACGGCACAATCACGGAAACTTTGGGGGATAGCGTAGATTTCATCGTTTCAATTCATACGAACTCATCATACGAAGGATTTATCCCGAAAAAGGGGGTGTTGCGTGCTGCGCACGCAACACCCCC
>CAYTKR010000018.1:0-58011 GCA_964438295.1 uncultured Anaerolineales bacterium | reverse complement strand
TACACGGGAGAATTTAAGATTGGCGAAGTTTTGACAATTTCTGGTCCGAGGGCGGGATTCTCTAATGTAGATATCGTCTTTGGGAACCAATTCGAATTCAATGGTGAAATATATATTGCTGCTGGCGACTCCTGGCTCTTCCCTGGGGGCACATTCGAGGGCAGTATTCTTGATGGTCCAGATGCTGATAATGAGGCCGTTCGTGCTACCCTAACATTTACCGGTAATGTTCCAGATGGCTTCATTTTCCACGCTGACCAGTTCTCCTTTGATTTTGCAGATATTCTGATCATTGATGGCAGTAATTTCAATATCAACACCAATGCTGGTGATGATGATGTTGTTGTTTCGTTTGATGCGTTGGGCGCTACCCTGAACGTTGGACCACTGAGTGTGGGTGGCGAGATGCGCAAGTTCGGCTTCCTGGGAAATGGGAGATTCGTTACCTATTCCGGGTTTGGAGTGTTCATTGAAGCCGAAGCCATGTCTGGCTCCTCGGTTGGTTGGCCAGATTGGCTGCCCATCCAGATTACCGAGATTGGCATCGAGTGGGAGGATATCAACGATCACCCAGAAGATTTCGTACTAACTCTCTCCGCAGCGATGAACGGCTTGTATGGCCTGCCGCTGAATGTGAGCGGTGCTGTAGACGGTATCAAAATTGATCTCGGCTTGTTGCTGGAAGGTAAGTTCCCCATTGTTGACATTGGTGGAATTGCAGTTTCAGTTTCCGGTGATATGTTTGGCGGTTTTGTCATGGGTGGCCTGATCGGCGGTATCCTCAAGGTGGATTCTAGTGGCAATATGATCGACTCCAGTGACAGCACAACTGAGGTGGTCGACCGAGTACTGTTCATGGGCCTGCAGGGTGGCTTCGAAATGCCAGGCATTGGTGGATTCTCCATCAAATTTGCGCTGTCAGAGCTGGGCCCGTTAGGTGTCTTCCTCAGCGCCACCATGCCAGCTGGCATTCAGCTCGAACCGTATACCGGCCTGGCGATTGGTGACTTCAGTGGTGGAGTCGAGTTCTTCAAGAGCCTACCTTCGGTCACTAATCCATCTGAACTTCGCAAGATCCCCTTTGGGGTTGACCCCAATATCACCGCGGATCAGTGGTTAGCAGATGTAAAGCAGCAGGTATTGAACCAATACAATGCCATGGGAGGGGCAAATAATCCCTTGGGCTTCCTGGCAGCATTCACCTCGCCAATGATCATTACCGGCGGTGGAAAGCTGTTCTCGAACTATGCTAATAAAAACACTTTCAATGGTGAAGTACAGCTACAAATCAGCACCGATGGCAAATTTATGGCGGCAGGGCGTCTCAACTTTGCCGCGGAGATGGTCAGTATAACCGGACGAATTTATGCGGATGTTTCAAAAGTCCTTTCTGGCAGAGCCACGGTACTTTTCTTGGGTGATATACCAGAACAGTTCCGCTTCATGGTGGTGGAGGGTAAATTGCAGTTGGGCTTTGAAGGTCCTGATGGCAAACCTGTGGAATTTGTTACAGAGCCAGATGCTGACAATCCCTATGCCAACCTGTATGCCCCCGCTATTGATGGAGAGATAAGCCTGAATGCTCTCAATGACCGAGGGTATATTGATGTTGAATTCTTACCCAGCACCGGCGCAGCGATAGATGCATCCTCCATTGATGGTGACGAGTTCACCATCAACGGCACCACATTCAGCGGCGATCCCATCACCGACGATATAACGTTCATTGGCGATCCCACTCTTGTAGAAGGCACCACTAACATTTATCGCTACACCTTCGACAGCAATCAAACCCCGTTTACCGATGGGAATTATGAAGTTGTTTTCAATGCTGGCAGTTGGGCAGATGACTCAAACGCACAGAATTTAGACGAGACTGAGAATTTCTCGGTTGTCATTCCCAAAGCGAGTCTTGCTTCCCCCGAAAAATTAGTTTCACTCAGTGTCAACGAGATCAACGCTCTCGGTAGGATTGTGGTGCGCTTCTTTGTACCCGAAGGCGCCGAATTAGACACTGCCTCAATAGATGGCAATGAAATCATCTTGGCAGGCGACGGCATTGGTGATGTCACACTGGGTGCCCCAACGGCGGTAGATAACCATCCCAATACATATGCGTATAGCCTGAGTGATGATCTAAAGCCCGGTGAAGTGACCGTCAATTTCGTTGCCGGATCATTCTATGATTCGGCTGGGAGCCTGAATACTGCTGCTTCTGAAACCTTTGTGGTCTTCACCACCCTTGCTGAATTGGCGAACCCGGTTTCGGATACCAGTATAGATGTAACGACACTCAACGAACGAAAAGCTTGCAAACAGAACGATCAGGATTGTATAGACAACAAAGAAGGCACTGTCAAATATAACTATATTGATGTACGTTTTATCCCGGCAAAAGATGGTGGCACTATCACTGACATTGGTGGGAACGAATTCACGCTCTCCGGCAGTGCGCTAAATGGTGTACAGTTGGAAGGTACCTACGAGTTATTAGAAGATACCACATACCGCTATTTCTTGACTGTTACCGAAACAAAGAAATTCGTGCCAGGCCAACTCGATATCTATTTTGTGGCAGGAAGCTGGAAAGATGGGGATGACAACGAGGGTATTGCGATCACCGAGAGCTTCATCGTTGCTGGACCCACATTGGCCCTGGATGGCACTTTGGATAGCCCGGTAGTTGGTCTCAGTGTGTTGAACGGGGAAGCCTACATAGATGTGCGTTATGAGGTCACCAGTGGCGCGACAATTGACGGTAACACAATTGGAACCAATGACTTCACACTTAGTGGTAAAGGCCTGGGTGATGCTCAAATTGTTTCCGTAGATGATCTTGGGGATGGCGTTTATCGCTACCACCTGGTTGATAGCGATATAGGGAATTCGATAGGTCTGTTCAAAAATGGAGTGCTGGAATTTGAATTTGCAGCCAATGCCTTCAGCGATGATGCTGGCTACGGCAATCTTGCCGAGACCATCAGCGTTGAACTGGCATCACCTAAAGCCAAACTATACTCGCCTGGGTTAGAAGAGAGAGTTTTCTACACTAATCTGAATGAACAGGGTTACATCTTTGTGACCTACACTGATCCCACTGGCAGCGGCATTGATGAGGGTGAATTGGATAGCAGTGACTTTGTATTGGGCGGCCCTGGGGCGGCGGCTGTATCACTCATTGCTGGCGCTCCCACTCCAGCAAAGGATCTGCTTGATGTACTCGGTTTTGCTGAAACTGAATATCAGGTAGATTATGTGACTTATGCTGCTGATCTGAATAACGGGGACTTCTCCGAGGCATTAAAAACTGCTTTTGATGAAGAGAAATTATCTGTCGATTTTGCTTCTGCAGAAGTTACGATCATCGAAGCGGGTACAAAGTGGCGTATTGAAGACGGTACAGAAACGTATATTCTCAAGAAAGTTGAAGATGCTGGTGAAGAGAAAATTAGCATCACCCGTAACAGTACTCCTGAATATACGTATGGCTACAAGTTCACGGGTGACTTCAAAGAAGGTTTGGTCACTGTCACCTTCATGGAAGGCGGTATTGCCACCGAGAGCGGCGCGACCAACGCTGAGGAAGAAGAAGGCTTTACTGTTATTGGGCAAGCATACAGCATGGAGCTGCTGATTGAAGGCTCAGTGGCGTATTTCGTGCCCTTCATTGAACTGGAGTTATTCGCCATTGAGGGCAGTGTCAGCCTGAAATCTGAACTCATCCTCGATGCTCAAAATAATCCTTCCGAAGGGCGCATGATCCTCTCGGCAGTTGGTTCCATGCGCATGATCTACCTGGGTACAGTGGGTTCTGCAGCCGGGAAATTTATCCTTTCGATCCCTGTTCCGGACAACCCCTGCAGCCTTGAAAATATCATCAATGCCGACCCAGATTGCAATTTGCCCATTCCTGAGCTTTGGGGTGTGGTCAATATGGAGACCAACTTCGAGAAACTGCTGCCCATCGGTATTGACCTGGATGTCTTCTCTGAGTTGCACTTGAATTCCACGGGTATCGAAAAGGTCGAGACCCTCGATTTGCCCGTGCATCAGGTGGATTATTCTGCCCACTTTGGCGAATTAGATAATAAGATATTCTCTGAAGATTTGAAAGACTCCTTTATCAATCAACGCCTGCCGGGGGATTTCGATGCAGCGATTGTATCTGTACTTGAAGATGGTCTCAAATGGAAGATCAGCGACGGTATAGAAGAATACTTCCTGGAGTATGCCGTCAACGCCGCGGGTCAGGAAAAGATCGATGTCTTCCGCCGTAAGCAATATGATCTGGCTCCTTATACCTTCAAGATTGAATCAGCTGGTAAGCTGCTGCTAGGTATCCCTGTCAAGAATGATCAGGGAACAGCGGATGAAGCAGACGATAAGTGGGAAATTGCAATCGAGCTGTCCCGCCTGAGCGGAGCGTTCTCGATGGAATTTTGCGTTGATCTATCTGATATGGGTATTACTGGAAATATCGGGGAAATCATCAGTGCGATTAGTGATGGGTCAGCATTTACCGGTGTGCCTGAAGTATCGTTGCATATCTTCTCTGTGGGCGAACTGCTGCTCGGGCCAGATGAGTTTGACTTACAGTTCCTAACGATCAGTGCTGTGGGCTTGTTGTTGGCGGATAATGACGGCTTTGCCGCGATGATGGAGATTGGCGCAGACCTTGATCTGGGCCCCTGGATGGAATTTGATGGATCTCTCCACCTGATCACCAATATTACTTCCAAGGACAAGATATTCAGGGTACCAGAGAGATTTATTGAAGATGGCTATCTCTCAGACCAGTTTATTGCCGATCTAGAGTATGGGCCTGGGCCATTGATTGCTCTTATTGATGACAGCGACTCATCTCTGGCTAATGACTTGGACGGTGGCACACTACCGGAAAGTATTTTGGATGCAATCAATAAGATCCGGGACGAAGATCTTGCCGATTACAGTGTTGATAAATCTGGCGATGTATGGGAGATCACGGACAACCAAACTGGCAATTTATTGTATGTAATCCAGGTTAATGAAGACGATGCCACCAAGTTAGACATTCTCGGTGCGCCTGGGAAGAAGTATCTGCGCATTGCCGACGGAGCTCCCCAGGGCGACGGCAGCATTGGGCCAGCGGCACCATATTTCGTTGTCTATGGCAGTGGCAAAATGCTTCTGGGCATTCCTAAATCAGATTGGTCTGGCATCGATATTGAATTATCTCGACTTAGCGGCGCATTCTGGTTGTCGATTTCCCCTGAAGGGCTGCAAATCTTTTCCGTTGGCGAGCTCATGCTTGGCCCAGAAGAATTTGACGTCCAGTTCCTGACCATGAATTACACCGGCCTGATCCTGGTCAATGAGGATGGATTTGCTGCTAACCTGGAAATTTTGGCTGATCTTGATCTGGGTCCCTGGATGGAATTTGATGGTTCTCTTCGCATGGTCACCAATATCACCGAAAAAGATCAGTTGTTTAGGGTGCCGGAGATGTTCATCCAGGGCGGCTATCTCTCCCAGCCGTTTATTGATGCCCTTGTAGAAGGACCAGGTGATCTTCTAGTTCGTGTTGATGATAGCGGTTCGACTTTATCCACTGCTCTAAATGGTGGTTCACTGCACGCCGACCTGCGAACCGCAATTAATGAAAATACGGGCAACCCCCTCGGCGGCAGTGTGACAGTTACCTCAACTACCGAGGGTTGGACAGTCACCGACGGAACCAATACCTACTACATTGAGCTGAACGGCAGTAATTTAGAAGTCCGTACAGCACCAGTGATGAAGTATCTAAAGATTGACAAGGGGGCACCACAAGGTGATGGCAGCATTGGACCTGCCGAAAAGTATTTTGTTGTTCACGGCAGCGGCAAACTTGTCATTGGAATCCCCAAGGCTGATAAATCGGGTATTGAGACCGAATTAGCTCGCCTCAGCGGCGCCTTTTTCATGTCGATTTCACCCGAGGGGCTGCAGATCTTCGTCCTGGGTGAAATACAGCTAGGTCCAGAAGATTTCGATGTGCAGTTCTTCAATGCCGATGTGCTTGGTCTGCTCCTGGTCAATGATGATGGTTTTGCTGCTAACCTTGAAATTTCTAGCGATCTTGATCTTGGACCGTTACTGCAAACCACTACCTATTTCCAGATTGTTACGAATATCACTGAAAAAGACCAGATATTCAGGGTGCCCGAGTGGTTCTACACGGGCAATTATCTCTCACCCGAATTCAAAGCTGAACTCGAATTTGGCCCCGGTGATCTTGTTGTCCGCGTGGATGACAGCAACTCCACACTAGCTAGTGAATTGAATAATGATTTACTACCTGACAGCCTGCGCACAGCGATCAACGACAACCTGGAGACTCCGCTTGGTGCCAGTGTTACAGTTATTGATACAGCGGATGGTTGGGAAATCACGGACGGGACGAATACCTACTTTATTGAAGCGGTTGACGATTATCTGGAAGTCCGTACAACCCCTGTACAGAGATATCTGCGGATAACTGACGGTCCTCCACAGGTCGATGGCACAATCGGTGATCCTGCACCTTACCTCATCATTCAGGGTAACGGAGAACTGAAGATTCTGCCAACTCTGAATGCCTTTGTGTTTACGGGTGATTTCCGCGTAGAGCTCACACCGACACACCTCGAAATGGATATGAAAGGTGCCCTGGCTTTCAATGTCGCGGGAGTAACATTGTTGAGCGGTACCGCCGATGGTCGTGTTGTGATCAACTCTGCAGGATTCCTGGGTTATCTAAGCGTTACTGTTCAAACTGGGGTGCCGGTCGAAGGTGGATTCAATTTGCAGGGTAAGTTCCAGCTTGAACTAAACACCACAAACACTGTCCAACAAGTTGAGCGCTTCAAGATTGATGAAGATGGTGCCCCCATAGATGCAGATGGCGATGGGGAATTTGATAGAGAATTGGTAGATATCGCTGCAGAGACAGCCCGTATGTATCTCGGCGGTTCAATGTTCCTCGGCGACGCGTTGGAGATCGTGGGTTCAATGGAACTCACTGCTCATTCATCAGGAGCTTCGATCTTGATTGATGCTCACATGAGTGTTTTGGGGATAACCATGGGAGTGGACGGCGCGGCGGAAATCTTTGTCAATCCCTCCTTTGGCATCGCCATAGATCTGGCATTGACCCTCGATAGTGGATTCGGTATCGGTTCGATAGGTTTAGACATCGACGGCACTTTCCGGTTAAGAGTGAATACCGTCAATGAACAGATTGACCAGATTGGCACAAAGGTATTGGCAAAGCCGCTACCGGCTGGCCCATATTTCCGCATTGCTGTGACTGACTCAACGGACCCTGATGGGCCGGCAACAATAACTTTGTCTTTAGGTGTTTCCGTTACCTTTGGTGCCCAGCTTTCTATCGAGATCAAGAAAGATATCAACGATGAGCAGATTCTAGAGATCGCCCTCACAGATGTCGGTATTGAACTTGGTGGAGTTAATCGAGAATTTGCCAGTGCTTCCATGCTGGTCAGCCTGGCGGGCATTGCCATCGCAGGCAGAATTGGATCTGATACTCCCCAGACCTTTACTTTTAGTGGCATGGGGCATACGGCAGAATTACGCATCAAAACTGAAATCACGCTGGAAATCAATACAACCGGAGAACAGATAACTCTCGGAAATGTTACCTTAGAAGCTGGAAATTCTTATGCCAGATTTGGTGGAAACGGGTATCTCAAAATACTCTTTGATGGCGCGCTGCTGTTTGAAGTCAGCGGCTTGGTCGAATTGAAGTCTGGCGATCCCTTTGAAGTTATCCTAAATGGCCAGCTCAACCTGGGACCGCTGGGTGCCTTTGTTGTCGATGGTGAACTTCGAGCCGGGGATGATGGGCTCTTTGGTGTCCTGCAAATGGCCCTGGATACCGGCGACACCGTGGCGGCAGAGGGCTTTACGCTCAAGGCCTGGTTCCAGCTCGAGTTGAACTTTACCAACAACCCTCATGAGATTACACGCGCCCGAGTTGATCAAAATGGCAATATCGTCAAAGACGGAAGTAACAACATTCTTTATGAAGACGTTACCATCGAGCCTTGGTCAGTTTGGGTATTCGCCAAAGGAAACCTGAACCTGTTGATGAGCTTGATCACTGTTCAGGGTGAATTTAGCATGCAGCTAGACTCAAGCGGGTTGGATGTATCCATGTCGGGCACTATCGATGTGGCACTTTTCGGCACCTTGGCTATTGCCGGTGATATGCGCATTTCTTCAGCCGGATTGGTGGCCAGCCTGCAGGTTGGCGGTGGAACGAGTCAGACGCTTACAGCGAGTGGAATTTTCAGCATCACGGGACGGGTTCAGTTCGAGATCAATACAACCAAATCATCACAGAATATTACGCGGCTTGCAATAGATGAGAATACGGGTGCAGTCAGCGGTTTGGAACCCGGCACCATTGCCAGAGAAACCCTGCGGTTATCCATTGGTGGTGAATTCAATATCTTAGGATTTGCGACAATTCAAGGCAGCATCGATCTTGTTATCAATTTGAATGGGTTCACAGTTGATTTTGATGCGTATATTGGTTTGGGTATGTTTGGCGATTTCCATGTTGATGGTGGGGCTGTTGTCAGTGCCAGCCCGGCCTACTTTGCCATGTACCTGAAAATTGGCTCATCCATTTCAATGGGAGCAATCCATATTTCTGGTAATCTCTTCCTTCAGGTCAATACTAGTTCGTCTAGTAAAACTGTGAATGGGCAAACCGTTTCCGCCAACACTTATCGGATCGATATTGATGCCACGATTAGGGTTCTGATCTTTACTTTAGAGGGCGAACTTTCTATCAAAAAGGAAGGTAGCCTGTTTGTCATTTCAATACCTGAAAGCAATCCACTCACGCTGGATTTAGGGGCTATCGAGTTCTCCATTAGTGGGTACATAAAATCCAATGGCAAATTCAAGCTAGAAGGTGGTTTTTATTTCGAATTTGATATTGGGATCATCTATGTGGAGATTGATATTGATATTACGATTAAGAATTCGAGCCCGCAATTTTCTGCAAGTATTACTGGCTCAATATGGGTAATTGGAATAGAAGTCGGATTTGATGGAAGCCTGACGATTTCAGGAAATAGATTGAAGCTGTATGTGGAAGGTTGTGCATTAGGAGTATGCAAGTCAGATACGTATTACTTCTATGTCGGTGATCCGCCTACTTTGGCAAGAATATCATCAGACAAAACTCTTTATTTAAACGTTGGGGTAGATGGGAGTCACCGCGGCGACGGCTTTGATATGGAAGATGAAGGTCTAGTTGTTTCGCATGTAAGTGGCAGTGCGAGCAGCGAGAAAGTAAGGGTAAAAGGCTTAGGAGTTTCTCAAGACTATCTCGGGATAAACAAAATAATGGTGCGTGATGCCAGCTCTGGAAATGATACGATCATTATTAAATCTGGTGTTCTGGTTCCAGTGGAAATGCATGGCGGCTCAGGCGATGATGAGTTGGATGCTTCAGGTACAAGCGGCTACGTAAAAATCTATGGCGATTCCGGCAACGATACGATTAAAGGCGGTTCCTATGCCAATGGTGACCTATTGGATGGGGGCAGCGGGGACGACGATATTTCTGGGGGCAGCGGGGACGACGATATTTATGGTCAAAGTGGCAATAACACGTTGAATGGCGGTTCAGGCGACGATTTCCTGAAAGGCGGTTCTGGCACCGATACCTTGAATGGCGATGATGGGGATGATGATTTGTACGGTGAGGGGGGTATCGATACATTGAACGGTGGTTCTGGTGATGACCAATTGTATGGCAGCACTGGGGATGACATTATCAATGGTGGAAATGACAACGACACAATTTATGGTGGTGATGGTAACGATATTCTCGAAGGTGGTTCTGGTGATGATGCCTTCTTCTTCACAGGAAATTGGGGAAAGGACGAAGTTTCCGATATAAGTGGCGACAATGATAGCTTCGATCTTAGTGATGTGACCTCTCCCTTCACTGCGACTTTACGGAGCGCAAATATTGTGTCTGATATTGTGTCTGGTAGCAACTCCGTGACTCACAATTCGCACGAAATCAACATCATCAAGGGTGGGCAAGGCGATGATACTTACAATATTTATGACATCGGCACACTGAGTCTGGATGGTTACAAAGGTACGGACACCTACAACTTCTATATCAGATCTGGTGTCAGTGCAAGCCTGACCCTTGATGATACAGGCGATGATGGCGTAGATAAGCTGTATATTGAAGGTTCTTCTGGTAACGATACGCTGACAATGACAGAATCCCAGTTCACGTACGAGAATCTGACTACTCAGTTCGCCAGAAACAATATCCTTGAAGATGTGAGGATTGATTTACAAGGTGGTAATGATACGCTCAATATCGACGATTCGGCCGATACCACTGATAACACAGGCGATTTGAGTATGGGTGATGTCGGTGGCGTTGCCTCGGGCTTGATCGACGGTTTGGGCCTTGCCAGTGATGGCCTTATCTTCCAGAATGTTGAGGCACTCAATCTCGATCTTGGCAGCGGAAATGATACGCTGACCATCGAAAACACTTTTGCGAATATGCCCATCACCATCGATGGGAACGACGGCAATAACACGATCACAGTATCCCAAACCAATTCGAGTTTAGAAATCGATTCTGGTGGCGGGAACGACGATATCGAAGTTCAGCAAACTCCCGCATCGCTGGATATCGATGCCCGGGATGGGGACAATACGATAACAGTAACGGAATCTACTTCAACCTCGACATTGGATATCGTTACTGGTGTTGGCGACGACATCATCCTGGTTGAGAGGACATCTACATCGGTAGATATTCACGCTGGGGATGGAAATAACGCCATCACTGTAAACGAATCAACTTCAACATCGACGTTAGATATCCTTACTGGGGCTGGCATCGACAGCATCCTTGTTGAGCGAACGTCCGCGGCGCTGGATATCAATGCAGGGGATGGAATCAACACCATCACTGTAAACGAATCAACTTCGACATCGACGTTAGATATCCTTACTGGGGCTGGCAACGATAGCATCCTTGTTGAATTCACCTCTGCCGCGCTGGACATCGATGCCGGGGATGGAAATAACGGCATCACCGTAAACGAATCAACGTCAACCTTGACATTGGACATCCTCGCTGGAACCGGAAATGACAACATCCTTGTTGAGAAAACCTCTGCGACATTGAGCATCGATGCAGGTGGTGGGAATAACACTGTCAACGTTCACGAATCAACCGCGACTTCGACGTTGGATATCTCTGCTGGGGCTGGACGAGACAACATCGAAGTTCGAGCATCGTCCGCGGCGATAATGATTAATTCCAGGGCCGGAAATGACACCATCGCTGTACACAAATCAACCGCCACTTCAACATTGAGTATCCAGTCTGGGTTTGGGAGTGATAATATCGAAGTTTGGGCAACCAGCGCGGCACTGACAATAGATGCAAGTGATGGAAATGACACCATTCTCGTTCGAGTCGCCGAGTCGACCTCGAACATCACCGCTGGAAGCGGCAATGATACGGTTACTTTGCAGAGCTTGGGCAATAAAACCACATATTTGGGTGGCACTGGAGACGACAAGATTACGTTAGATCACTTGCCGTCCATGAATGTCGCCGCAGGGCATACCGTCGAAATCAACGGCGGTGGCGGCAGAGATGAAACCATCATCGATATAGCCATCAACACCCGCTTGCTGATCAATGTGGCTGATTCAGGCGCAAATAACGATGGAGTCGATCGCCTCACCATCAACGGCACCGAAAATGGCGATCTTTTCCTTCTGCGTGAAGATTTTGTGGCTCTTATCAGTAAAGGTGTCGATGTGGACGGGGATGGATATGATGATTACACCCGCATCAACTATAACCACAAGATCAATGGCCGCCTAAGGGTCAACGGTTATGGGGGCGACGATGCCTTCTTCGTCGACGATAACAGCACCATCACCACCCTGGATGGCGGGGCTGGCAACGACTTCTTCCAGTTTGGCCAGTTGTTCAAATCCGGCCGTATCGCGCATGACTGTTTTGCAGATTCCAATTACGAGGATTCTAATTGCCCCAGCGATCCTAACGACCCTGATTATTATAACTATTCCGCCTATCCCGATTATTCGACGGGTATTGATGCAGCGGATTCCTTCGCCACTGTCGAAACCACGCGTGGGTTCCTGAGCAACGGTGTTAGCCATCCATTAACCGCCTATGGTGGCAGCGGGGAAGATATCTTCCAGGTTTATCACAACAAGGCCGTGCTCAGGCTCGAGGGTGGACCCAATGATGATACCTTCATGGTGCGTGCCTTTGTGATCCTGGATGATCTTGCCAAACAAGCCATGACCTATATCAATAGTGGTGCAGGTTACGACAAGATCCATTACGTCATCAACGCGCCGGTCAGCATCGATGGGGGTGACGGTTACGACACGGTCATCATCGTGGGTACGGAGTTCAACGACAACTTCGTGATCACCAAAGATGGTGTTTATGGGGCCGGGTTGAACGTCTTCTATGAAAATGTCGAGCGCATTGCTCTGGATGGCATGGAAGGCGATGATGAATTCTTCGTGATCAGCACCAGCGAAGATTGGAGCGCCATCATCGTAGGCAACCGCGGCAGCGACACATTCAATATTGCCGGAACCGTCAATGTCGATATCGTCAGCAACGACCTGGGAGGCTCCAGCGGCACAATCACGCACACCATCGTCACTCAAGATCCGTATTACAAGAACACCGCCGCACGCGATGTGGTCCTGAGAATGATGTCTGATGAAACATCAAATGCTGTGATCACCGAATATCCCTCTACACAGGTTGATGAAACGCAAAATCTAATAATCCCTGGAGTAACCACCGATACATACGATATCAAGCTCTCCAAGGAACCCACTGATCTCGTCTATTTGACAGTATCAGCGCCCATATCTGCGCAAGAGGAATACGATTTGGGTGGCCGCACCATTGAGTTGTCCACAGATGGGATCAACTTTGATTATGCAGTTGTGCTTGTATTTGATCCTGCCGCTGATTACGATAAAGATCAAAAGATTTATGTAAGGGCTAGCGGCGACGGATATGTCGAAGGGGATCGGTTTGTCGAGGTCAGCCACAATATCATCAGCGCTGACCCAACCTATGACGGCCTGGCAATCCGCAACGTGCGCGTCCGGTTGCGTGATGATGATCGTGATGGCCTGGTATTTGACCACGATCAAGATGTCGATCCTAACACTGGGGAAAATAAAGCCAATACACAGGTTTATGAAACGGATGACAGGGATGTCGATACTTATTATGTCAAGCTGACTCACCAACCTGGGGCCGCGGTGACCGTCGATTTGAGCCTTGATCCTGCCACCAGCGCGGGTCAACTGAATCTTTCCCAAACCAAGATTGAATTCGATACAAATAATTGGAATACTGCCGTTCCAATTGAAGTGACAGCGGTTCGAGATTCAGCAGCGGAAGGCAAACACGTCGCTCGTATCATCCACACCTTGTCCAGCGATGACCCTGCTTTCTGTAACCACACCGTTGATCCAAACAACCCCGACGCTCCAGTTGACCCCGATTGCCCTGTTATTGATAAAGAGACCTTTGATGTCACTTTATACGACGCTGCCAACGTGATCATCAATGAAAGCAACAGTGCCACCTTCGTTGTTGCCGGAAAGACCGATGGCTCAGAAACCGATACTTATGACGTGGTACTTTCCACGGCCCCGCAATACATTGTCTCCATCAATGTCAAGGCCAACGACGATGATCTCGAAGGCAACCTTGACCCCACGACTGTCGAGATTACCAACGCGAGCGATACCCAAGTGGATCCAGATAGTGGTGAGATCACTTACATTCTTGAGAAGGGCACTGCACAAGTGGACCCAGATAGTGGTGAAATCACGTACACGCCTGAAAAAGGCAAATTCAAGGGTAGTGACAATTTCGAGTACAAGATCTGCGACGAAGACGGCGGCTGCAATACCGCATTGGTGAAGATCAACTTCAACCCACCCACAGAGAACCCCTATGCCACAGACGACAACGTCACCACCGATGAAGATGTGCCCTCAGCTCCAATCTCGGTATTGGAGAACGACACGCTCAAAGGCGAAGAGCCCTACGTGATCGAAGAGGTCACCGATCCCAAGTACGGCAGTGTGACTGTTGACCAAACCAATAACACCATCACCTACACCTCCGACAAAGATTCCAGCGAGAATGATTATTTCGATTACATGGTCTGCAATTCGAATATCGATGCCGATTCGAATCCTGTTCCAGGGTGTGCCATTGGCCGAGTTTGGGTGACGGTAAATGCGGTCAATGATGCGCCCATTGCCAGAGATGACCTGGCTGTTACTGAGCACGATGACAATGTAACCATTGCGGTATTGACGAATGACTCGGATATCGAAAATAACCTCGATGTGACTTCGCTGAAGCTTTTTGGTACCCCTTCGAACGGCACAGTATCTGGCCCTGTTGATGGAGAATTCACGTTTACGCCTACGGCCAATACCGGCTATGGCGGTTTCCAGTACGAGATCTGTGATAGCGAGGGTGAATGCGTTCAGGCGCAAGTGACGATCCACATCAATGGTGAGCCACTGGCTGTGGATGACGCCATTAAAATAAGTGAAGATGAGTCCGATGATGCCAAGCGGATCGTCGATGTGCTGGGCAATGACACCACCCCTGGCACTCATCGGTTGCAGGTTGAAGATTTCTCGCAGCCAGCTCATGGGACGACGGCGCTCATTGAGGGTAACGCAACAACCAATGACACCATCAGATACATACCAGATGCCGATTGGAATGGGACGGACAGCTTCACCTACAAGATGTGCAATGCTGGCGGAATTTGCCGGTCTGCGGCAGTTACTGTGACAGTCGATCCAGTCAATGATCTGCCAGTCGCCCAAGCGGACCTGGCCGATACACCCATTAATCGCAGTGTGACCATCGATGTGGTTGCCAACGATTTGGATATAGACAATGATCTCAATCCCGGTTCTGTCTCAGTAGCAGATGACCCCGTAGATGGCCCGCAAAATGGTAGTACGTCTGTGAATCCGCAGAATGGCAAGATCACCTATACGCCCGATGCGGGCTCTATTGGAATGGACAGCTTCAAATATACAATTTGTGATAGCAAACAATGTGCAAGCACACAGGTAACAGTTTACGTTCATGGTGAGCCTGAAGCTGTGGATGACACTGGCTCGACGGATGAAGATATTGCTGTGCAAATTAATGTGCTTGCGAATGATAATGATTCACGCAGCCCCAACCCTCTGAAGATTGCAGAATTCACACAACCAGGGCATGGGATCACGACGAAAGTTGATAATGCCACTCTTCGATACCAGCCCCATGATCATTGGGATGGCACCGACAGCTTCAGTTATAAGATTTGTAACACCGTTGATGTCTGTGATACTGCGATAGTCACCATGACGGTCAATGCAGTGGATAACCCCATGATCGCTCATAGGGATTTGGCCAGCACGCTGAAGAATACCAATGTGATCATTGATGTTGCTGCCAATGATCACGATGTCGAAGATGATATCGATCTCGGCTCAGTTTCAGTCACGGTAGCGCCAGACAACGGAACTGCCGATGCGAGCTCGGGCGATGGCAAGATCACCTATACGCCAACCACAGATTACATCGGTCCAGATTACCTCACTTATGAGATCTGTGATAGCCAGGGAGATTGTGTAACTGCGGTTGTGGATCTGACCGTCAATGAGGCTGCTGTCGCCCAAGCCATTGACAGGACAATGAATGAGGATGTTGCCGGTGGGGTGAGCATCGACCTGTTGGCGAGTGGCCCGGCTGAGTACAATGTCGCTGAAGTGGCCAATCCCAGCCATGGAAGCTTGGCTCGCTCTGGGAACACCGTAACGTATACCCCTCATTCCAACTGGAACGGCACGGATAGTTTTGCCTATAAGATCTGCAAGGGCGCTCTCTGTGATACTGCCACAGTAACGTTGACCGTCAACCCGTTCAATGATGAGCCAGTTGCCAATGATGACCTGGTTGATACCATGGCGGGCGCCAGCACGATCATCGATGTGGCTGCTAATGATGTGGATGTCGAAGACGATCTTGGGACCATCACCGTAACTGCAAATCCATCCAAGGGCAGCACGACTGTCAATGCGGGCAAAATTACTTATACACCAAATGCAAACGCGATCGGCCCTGATGGTTTCACTTATCGAATCTGTGATGGCGGAACTAAATGCGATGAGGCCGAGGTCAGCATCCATATCTTGGGTGAGCCGGTTGCCAAGGATGATGCCATCTCGATGGACGAGGACGAAAATACGCAAGCCAGCCAGGAAATTGACGTTCTGCTCAACGATACTCGCATACTTGGAACCGTGGAGATTGCAGGTTTCACACAACCGGCGCATGGAACCATCACCAAGGTTGATGCAGACACATTCAGATATGAACCGCAAACTGATTGGGACGGCATCGACCGTTTCACATACAAGATCTGCAATGGTACGAATGCCTGCGACACGGCGGTAATTCAAGTCACTGCCGATGCAATCAATGACGATCCAGTTGCCCGCGCTGATGTGGCTGTTTTGCCAGAAGATGGTTCCATAGTAATTGATATCCTGGCCAATGATGTCGATATCGATAGCAGTGCCGTGCCAACTGTGGAAGTGATTGATCCACTCGAACATGGCAGTGCGGTAGTAAATCCATTGAACGGTTCCATCACTTATACGCTCCTTTCAGACCCTGGTGATGACCAATTAGAAGATTTCAGTTACAAGATCATTGATAGCGCCGGTGATTTCGATACAGCGGTTGTCAGAATCCATCTCAATGGGAAACTCGAAGCCGTGGATGATACCGGGTCAGTGGACGAAGATGCGGTCGGTGGCGTCAATATCAGTGTTCTTGGAAATGATACGACACCTGGGACCAACCCGCTCCAGATTTCACATATCACGCAGCCCGTCCACGGCACGACAACGGATAATAATGACGGAACAATCAATTATCTGCCGCATAAGGATTGGAACGGCGAGGACAGTTTTACCTATATGGTCTGTGATTACGGGGGAGTTTGCCAGACAGCCACGGTTTCGATGATCGTCAATCCTGTCAATGACCTGCCTCAGGCTCAAATGGACCTGGTAGTTATCGAGAATATCGTGATCATTGATGTGGCCACTTCCGATACCGCCATCCATGTGGAGGCTTGTGCTGTGTACAACTCTGATACGGGCGAATGTACACCAGCAATTTCCGAATACCCAGCGCGCCTGGTATTCAATGCAGAGAATTGGAATATCCCCCAAACTGTGAAGGTCACGGCAGTCGATACGCCAAAGGGTGATCCCTCCATTATGCACTTCGCCTCGACCTCCCATAAGGTTACCGGGAACCAGTCCGAAGGTGGTATCAATGGTCCCATTGAGATCGCCGGCGGCCTCATCGAAGGTGGAGATATCGCCCTGGGTCCCTCGATCATGCTGCCTCACGAAACCAACTACTATGTTCCCACAGGCACCATCGATAAGGTGGATAGTACAACGCTGACCTACAGCGAATCCGCTATCAATGATGACCTTAGCAAATACGCCGATAAGGGCATTATGTATATCGCCATCTTGGATCGAGACACCAAGGAAGAGTTTGATATCCGCAAGATCGCCGGCTATCAGCTCGTCACCGTGATCGATTACCAACATCAAGGTAACACAGGGGAGGACCAGTTTGATTACCAGGTTTGCGATACAGATGGCCTTTGTGACACAGCGACGGTCTTCGTAACCATCAATCCGGATCAGGCGCCTGCTATGGGAGATGATGTAGTCAAGGGCAATGAGGATGAGGAGATCACCATCTCCGTTTTGAACAACGACACAGGCGGATTGATTGTGGTAGACAATACGGAGCCGATGAACGGAACCGTTGTTCGAAATGGAAATACTTTCACATATAAAGGGTTCGAGAACTCTACCCTGGATGATTACTTCAGCTATAAAGCTTGCAATATGACCACTGGTGTTTGCGGGATTGCAAAGGTGCAGATCGATATCGACCCCGTCAATGACCTACCGATAGCCAAGGATGATTTGACGGTTACCAAGGCGGGCGAATCTGTGGTGATCGATGTGTTGGCCAATGACAACGATATCGAGCGCAAACTCGACCTTACGACGGTGGAAGTAGTTGCAGTTCCAGCAACACCTCGTGGAGATACTTCCGTAAGCCAGGATGGCATCATAACCTATACCCCCAAAGCGCCTCCTGCTGGCACTGCTGCTTACACAGGAACCGATACCTTTGAATATCGGGTATGTGATGATGTCAAAGAGAATGGGGTTCCAAAGCAATGTGACACGGCGACCGTGACCATCTACATTCAACCTCTAACGGGTCTCCCCACCGCAAATGATGACGCGGTCAGCACGCTTGAAGATACATCTATCGATATTTCTGTGACTAAGAATGACACCTACACAGGAACTACCAAGTACGTGGTCTCGGAGTTTACCGAAGCTACCTATGGAGAATTGACCCTCAAGGATGATTTCACGATCACGTATGAGCCGGATGACGATTTTGTAGGAGTTGACCACTTCAACTATGTAATGTGCAAGGACGCCACCAGCGACCTTTGTGACCTGGCTGAAGTCAAGATAAAGGTCGATCCCGTCAATGATGCGCCGGTAGCTCGCAAAGTATTGGTGGTCGGTTCGCAGGGCAGAACGCTGAACATTCCAATCCCGGTCAACAATATCGATCTGGATGGCAATATCGATTTCGATTCTGTAGCCATCTCTGGTGGGGCAAGTGAGGGGAGTGTATCCATCCAACCTGAAGCCATCACCGAGTTGAATTTGATGGACGGCCCATGGAACCTGGATGCCACAGATGGCGGCTGGCAACAAGATTTCACCTTCTACCCGGACAAGGATTTCGTAGTCTTCTTTGCCAGCCCAACCCTCTTTGTCGATGAAGCCACCCAGACCGATGTGCTCAATGTCTATAATGATGGCAGCACGCTCGAAGACACCGGCGAAATGACCGACAGCTTGATCTCTGGCCTGGGCATGGGCTTCTTTAGTGACCTGGATCCGACGGGGATCACCTACGGCGGTCTGGAAGAGATCAACCTCTACCTGGGCAGCAATAATGATACTTTCACCGTAAATTCCACCGCCGAAGGAACTCAGACTAACATCTTTGGTGCCGATGGAGATGACACTTTCAATATCAAGTCAGCCAATGGCGAGTTGATCATCGAGGGCAAGGTGGGTAATGATACCTTCAACCTCGAGACCGTAACGGACGCGGCTGCGGTGGTCACGCTCACCGGCGACGAAGACGACGACACCTTCAATATCTCTGCGGGCAGCAATGCGCCCAATATCGACCTCAGCATGCGCGGCGGCATTGGCGCGGACACCTGGACCTTTAATGATGGAGCTGCCCTAGGCAGTGCTACCAATGTTGGGCACGTCCCGATGATCGATGGTCAGGGTGGCAGTGATACCATTGATTACTCTGGTCTTCCTAATGCAGATGACTCATACACCACACCCGTCTATGTCGATCTCAGTTTGGGTCTGGCAGAGGGTGTCAACGGCGGGCTGGTAGGAAATATCCTGGGCAGTGCCATCAACCTGGAGAACGTCATAGGCGGCAACGCCAATGACACGCTGCTGGGGGATACCGGGGATAATACGCTGGAAGGTGGTCCTGGAAATGATACTTTGGTGGGGCTCGAAGGGGATGATCGTTACGTGTTTGGGAATGACTTTGGTGATGATACCGTTATCGAAGGTGAGTACCCGGATGGTTCACCCTGTATCGATTGCGGGAACGACACCCTTGATTTCTCTGATGTGACGCCGGAATACTCGGTCAACTTCGCCTTGAACGGCACAAACAGTGAAATAACAGATGGTACTTACAATCTAAATTATGACAGCGCTAACCTCGAAAACTTGATCGGCGGACAGGGTGCGGATATCTTCGATTTCGCAGATGGGGTCACAATTCCGGGGATCATCGATGGTCATGATGGCGATGACACCCTGGATTATACAGATTATCTCTCTGCTCGCCAGGTCACTCTCACGGGATTGGGTGAATCTGATGGCTTTGATGGAATTGAATCCAGTATCTCAGGTGGGTTCAAGAATATCAATGCCATTACTGCCAGTGACGCGATTGATGATAGCTTGACTGGCTTGAATGAAAATGCCCTCTGGCAATTGAAGGGCGACGACCAATATCATTCGACCAACGCCCTGGCTTTCACCAACTTTGATATCCTGGTTGGTGGTATCAGTGCCGATACCTTCCACGTCACCAGCGATCGCACCTATCACGCCCTGCGTGGTGGGTCGGGTGATGATATCTTCCGCTTCGATAGCCAATCCAGCCTGCAACTGAGTACGGTCAATGGGGTTACGGGCTATCTGGATGGGCAAGGTGGCACTGATGAACTCGATTTTGCCAATCTCAACGATACAGAACCTGTATTGGTAGACCTGCCCGCTGGAGTTGCCACCCTATTGGTAGACCCGCCCGCTGGAGTTGCTACCCTGATCAGCAGTGACAGCCTGGGTAATGTGGGCAGCTTGCTGAATATCGAAAACGCCCGCGGCGGCGCAGGCGACGATCACTTCATCAGTGATGCCGATAACAACACCTTCTGGGGCGGTGTTGGGAATGACCGCTATGACTTCTTCGATGGCTGGGGTGTAGATGAAGTCTTCGATAGCGATGGAAACGCTGATTGGATCAACTACTCCGCGGCCTTCCAGGGATTGGACTTCACTTTAGGCAGCATCGAGGTCACCAACGGCCAGAATAAGCTGACCCACCAAGCTGATGATATCGAGCGTCTGACCGGCAGCCAGGGAAATGATCATTTCATCTTTAGCGCCAATGGTGTGGAGTTGGCTAATGGGGCTGGCATCATCGATGGTCACACCGGCACAGATACCCTGGATTATGGTGCCTATACAGGTCGGGTCGAAGTAGACCTCTTAAATAACACTGCCACGGGAACAAATTCCGTGAGTAATATCGAAAACTTGATCGGTGGCAGTGGCGATGACTCGCTGACTGGCGATGCCGGTGAAAACACCCTGATTGGTGGATTTGGAAATGATGAAATGGACGGTGGCGATGGCCTGGACACCGTGGATTACAGCGCTGCGCCGGTTTTAGTGATCGTCGATCTCTCCCAAGGTACAGCCAGTGGCGGCGGTGGGGACGATCAGTTGAGCAATATCGAAAATGTCATCGCTTCTAACCACGATGATACTCTCACCAGCGACATCCTAGACAACCGGCTTGAGGGTGGCAAGGGCAACGACACGTATCGCTTCATCGATGATTGGGGCAACGACCGGATTATCGATATCTCCGGCGATGACACCATCGAATACACGCCTGCAACTGAAGGGGTCACATTCGACCTGGCAGCCTTCCTGGTCACGGACACAGATGACAGCACTGATTACAGCGGCAGCACTATCGAAACGTTGGTCGGTGGCAGCGGAGCTGACATCTTCAAGTTGACATCCGCTCATACCCACACCCTGAGAGGCGGCCTTGGTGATGATACCTTCGCATTCTCGGGGAGCGCGGTGTTGACGGGTACAATCGACGGTGAGGGCGGTACGGATAACCTGAACTACAGCGGCTACACCAGCGCTCGCCAATTTACATTGTCAGCCGTTGGCAGCACCGATGGCTTCGCTGGCAATGAATCCAGCATAGACCCAGGTACACCACTAACAACCGATGGCTTTAGCAATATCGACCAGTTGATTGGCAGCAGCGCAGATGATGAGCTTATTGGCTTGGATCTGGTCAGTACCTGGACCCTTGATGGTGATCAAAGCCAACTCGTTGTAGGTACCAACGATCTTGGGCTCAAGGGCATCGGTTTCCTGCGCGCGGGTTCCGAGATTGATGTCTTCAACATAGTCAATACTACTGCCGTTGATCTCTATGCTGGTGATGGAGCCGACACTTTCTCCTTCCAGGGCGATGCCATCTTAGAAGGTCTGATTGACGGTCAGGGTGGCGAAGATATCCTGTCCTACGAAAATTATGGCACAGCCAGGAGTATCGCGCTCTCATCCGAAGGTACAGAAGGCTTCAATGGTACTGAAGCCAGTGTCACCGGTGGTTTCTTCAATATCGATACGCTGGTGGGCAGCGCACATGACGACCAGTTAACTGGAATGGCCAGTGGTACCTGGCAGATCAATGGCGGGACTAACATCTATACCAGCACTTATCAGTTGACTTTCTCAAATATTGAACTACTGGTGGGTGGCAGCGGGATTGATACCTTTGCCATGGCCGAGGGTGCTAAGTTAGAAAATGGCACAGGCAGCATCGATGGCGCTGGTGGAGTGGATGAGATCAGCTATGTTGCCTACAACACACCAATAGCTGTTGACCTTACCCTGGGTACTGCCACGGGCTTGGCTGCGATCAGCAATGTCGAAAATATCACCGGTGGCAACGCAGCGGATAGCCTGATGGGGGATGCCAATGCCAATATCCTGGCCGGCGGTCCTGGGAATGATACCTATCACTATGGCGATGACTTTGGGACGGATACGATTGTAGAGCTGGTCAATGCTGGCCTGGATGCCATTGACTTTGCCACAGCCACGTTCGGATTGATCTTTGTCGTCAATGTTGGGGCATTCACGGTATCTCAGGGTACTGGTAACACCGTCACCCACACTGGGGACAATCTGGAGAATTTCTTCGGGAGCACCAAGGATGATAGCTTTGTGCTAAAGAATGGAGCCCAGGTGCCTGGCGCGCTTGACGGCTGCAATGGTTTCGATACGCTGGACTTCTCCGACTATGCCACATCTCGACAAGTGCGGTTGACAGGCAAAGGCAGCCTCGACGGCTTCGCGGGCACTGAGACCAGTATCTCAGGTGGCTTCGATAACATCAATCACTATATTGGCGGTTCAGATGTAGACAGCTTGACGGGCTTGGGCACAGGCGGTGCCTGGTTGATTGACGGCATAATCCCCGCAAATAAGTACCACAGCGGTGAGAATATTATTAGCTTCTTCGATGTTGAGGAGCTGTTCAGTGGTGGCGGCACCAACACCTTTACTATCGTTGGTTCAGTGAGCGGCGATCTGACCGGAACCGATGGAGATGACATCTTTATCTTCGAGAATGGTGCCACACTGGATGGTAACCTCAACGGCTTTGGCGGCGGGTATGATGTTTTGGATTACTCACGCTACGATACTGCCCGCCACATCCTGTTATCCGGCCTGGGCGGTGTGGATGGGTTTGCCGGAACAGAAACCAGCATCACGGGTAGTTTCGATAATATCGACAAACTCGTGGGTAGTAGCGCTCAGGGTGATTCCCTGACCGGGTGGAATGCAGATGCAAACTGGGATGTGGATGGCAGCGATGTGTATACCAGCGCAGGGCGCACCCTCGACTATGATAGCTTCGAGACTCTCATCGGTGGAAACGCAAAGGATACCTTCGACCTCAAAGCGGATGTGACTCGCGACCTCAGGGGTGGTGCTGGAGACGATCGGTTGGTACTTGTCGATGGCGTATCCCTGACCGGCGCATTTGATGGTGGTGTTGGCACCGACACACTGGATTGGTCGATCTTCAGCAGCCAGCGCGTGGTTACCATCCAATCTGTGGGAGTTGCTGGCGATGGCTTCAACGGAGTAGAGCAGAGCATTACCGGCGGCTTTAGCAATGTCGATAACCTGATCGGAAGTGAAAGCGTGGTTGTTGATCGCTTGTACGGCCCCGATTTGGCTGTAGATTGGCAAATCGGTTCGCCGAACCAGATGATCGTTGGGACCAACAGCGCCACATTCTCAGAATTTGACCTCGTCTATGGTGGCGATGCCGAGGATAACTTCACCGTCAGTGGCACATCAAATAAGGTCTCCCTGCGTGGTGGCCCGGGGGCTGACAAATTCATATTCAATCATGGGGCAACCTTAGATGGCTCAGTCGACGGCCAGGGTGGTAGCGGCAATACGTTGGATTATTCGGCTTATGAGACGCCTGTCCAGGTCAATATGCATTCCTATTCCGTGCAAGGGTTGATGCCTTTCGCTGCCACGGGAACCACGGGTGTCTTCAATATCCAAAATCTACTCGGTGGTATGGGAGACGATATCCTGATCGGTACATCTGGTGACAATATCCTCACTGGCGGCCCCGGTGATGATTACCTCGAAGGACGCTCGGGGATCGATGTCTACAAATTCGGCAACGACTGGAGCAGAACAGATGCCGGTGCCAATGGCGATTTGATCGTTGAATTGGATACCTGGGACGATGATGATGTCATTGACTTCGGTGATGCCGATGTCGACCTGAGGGTAGCGTTTGGTAGTGTCGTCGTCACTGATGCTGATGGCAACAAGGTCACCTACGATGGGGATAGTATCGAGAAGATTATTACCGGAAGCGGAGATGACATCTTCGTATTTAGCGCTGATGGGATCACATTCAATAATGGGGATGGCGTCATCGACGGCGGTGATGGAACAGACAGAATTGACTACGGTGTTTACACCAGCAATGTGGCGGTCAACCTGACAGCGGGTACGGCGACCGGAACATCAGCTATCAGCAATATCGAAGACGTTATCGGTGGTTCGGGTGATGATACCTTCACCAGCAACACGGCTGATAACGTGTTGACAGGCCAAGCAGGTAACGATACCTACGTCTTCCTGGACGACTTCGGCTCAGACACCGTTGTTGAAGTTGCGGGTGATGGCCTTCTGGATACCATGAATTTCTCTGCTGTCACTCGGGACTTGACCTTTACCCTCAGCAGCGTGGTCGTAACGGATACCGAAGGGAACAAGGTCACCCATACAGGAGACTTCATCGAGCGCCTGGTCGGTGGAAGTGGGAATGATGCCTTTGAGTTTGACCAGGACGGGGTTGGGCTGGCCGGTGACGCAGGGATCATCGACGGTGGCGGCGGCGCATCCAACACCCTGGATTACTCAGCATTTGCCACCACAAATGTGAACGTCAACCTGGCAGCGGGCACAGCCACAGGCACGGGCGGGATTGCCAATATCCAAAATGTGATCGGCGGCAAGCTGGCCAACGAGATTTGGGGTGATGATAACGCCAATACCCTTACCAGCGGCTCGACCAATGACAACTTGCGCGGTTTGGGTGGAGATGACACGTACATCTTCTACGATAGCTGGAAGGAAGATTTCATCTTTGAGGCGTTGGATGGCGGCAATGACACGATCAATTTTGCGAATGTCAATTCCGGACTGACTTTCTGGTTCGGCTTCAATGCCCTGGGCGTACCCCAGGTCGTGGTCACTGACGGGGTGAACACGCTCACCACCATTGGTGGACATGTCGAGAGCTTTGTCGGCAGCGCAAAAGCTGATTTCTTCAACTTTGCGGATACTGCAGAGGTCACCGGAATCGTCGATGGTCAGGCAGGCGATGACACGCTAGACTACAGCGCCTACACAAGCGCCCGTGACGTGGTACTGACCGACCTGGGCTCAGTGGATGGCTTCAAAGGTGAGGAAGCCAGTGGGGACTTCGACAACATCGATATTCTGATTGGAACGCCGCTGGCCGACGCGCTGACCGGCCGCAACGCGCCAGCAGAATTCTCCCTCGACGCAACCGACCAATATATCAGCACCAACATCCTAGAATTCACCTCATTCGAGACCCTGCGCGGTGGCACAGATGCCGATACCTTCGCCGTGAAGAGCGATCATACAGTGGACCTCTTCGGTGGCATGGGTGCGGATCGCTTTGTCCTCAGCAATGGCATGACCCTGACCGGCCGCGCCGATGGCCAGGGTGGCGCTGATGCAGTCGATTTCGCAGATTACGACAGCCCAAGACTCGTAACATTGGATGCAGCCGGCACAGTCGATGGCTTCGATGGCACGAATGCCGCGCTGACAGGCGGTTTCTATAATATCGATTCTCTCACCGGCAGCAAGGAAGTGGATGAGCTGGTGGGCACAAACAACGTCGGACAATGGACATTGAACAATGGGTCCAGCCAATACACAGTTGGATCACAGTTCCTCGCCTTCACATCCTTCGAGAAGATCTCTGGCGGCAGCGATATTGATGCCTTTATCTTCACTGGCACGTCCACCTACGACGGCGCTCTCGATGGTAGCCTGGGTATTGATAGGTTTGACTTTAGCGGCTACGGCAGCGCTGTAACTCTAAACCTGGGCACCAACGCAATTCCTGCTGTACTGATCCAGCCTTATAGCAATATCGAGGTCTTCACCGGTAGCTCCTCTACTGATACGCTCATCGCTCCAGATACAGGCGTGCAATTCAACATGACCTCTGTGGGAACTGGCGATGTTGACAATGCCTTCAACTTCTCCTCGGTGGAGAACCTGGTTGGTGGCGCGGGCGATGATGGCCTCGATTACAGCGGCTACGCTTCGGCAGTGACCCTTGATCTGCAAAATGGCACAGCTACAGGCTTGAATTCCTTCACTGGAATTGAAAGCATTGCCGGTAGCATATTTGGAGACACTATCCAGGCTAAGGGTGCAGGATCCTCCTTCCAGATCACTGGTGGTGGAGCAGGTCATGTTGAAGGTCTCCAATTCACTTCCTTCGAAAATATTTTTGGCGGTGTGGGCGTCGACACGTTGGACTACAGCGTTTACGCGACCGCGGTCACCATCGATCTACAAAACGTCACCGCGACCGGATTGTCATCCTTCAGCGGCATCGAAAATCTCCTCGGCAGCCCCAACAGCGACCAGTTGATCGGCCCCGACGCGGCTAATACCTTTGCCATCAGCGGCTTCGATAGCGGCACGGTAGCGGGCTGGAACTATAACTCCTTCGAGAGCTTGACCGGAGGCAGTGGGGCAGACACCTTTGCCTTCCAGGGCGGCTCGGTCAGTGAGGACATCAACGCGGGTTTGGGTCTGGATGAACTGGATTACCGCGGGCATGGCTCTGCTGTTCAGGTGGATCTGCTTGCTCAAACCGCGACGGGTGTTAGCGGAGATGTTTCTGGCATTGAAGATATCTTGGGCAGCCCCTTGAACGACATCTTGACTGGCGACGATGGAGCCAATCGCATTGACGCTGTGGGCGGCGCTGACCTGGTCACTGGGCATGGCGGCGATGACCTGTTCAACTTCCCCGATGGCGCTACCTTCCGAACACTGCTTGATGGCGGCTTGGGCACGGATACGGCTGATTTCTCAGCTCAGCCCGCCGCGATCAGCACTGTGATCTCAGATTTGGGCACGAGCGACGGCTTTGCAGGCACCATCGATGCGACGGTCTTCGACAATCTGGATATCTTGATTGCCAGCAGCAAGGTGGGAGACTCTCTGACCGGATGTGATGCTGTTGCATCATGGAACCTGAACTCAGCTTACCAATACACCTCATCTGGGCGCAGCCTGACTTTCTCGAACTTCGAGACCCTGAACGGCGGTGCAATCCAAGACAGCTTCAATTTCACTGGTTCGGTGGTCTTCAATGGGCAGATCGCCGGCGGTGCTGGGGTTGACACGCTCAATTACAGCAACTTCAATGGCCCAGTAAATGTGGACCTTGGTGCAGGATCGGCGACGGGCATTTCAGACACCTTTGCGGAGATCGAGGCTTTGATCGGCAGCAGTGCGACCGATACCCTGGTGGGCACGGGCGCAATTGACAATTTCCAGATCACCGCTGCCAATACGAGTATCGTCAACGGAATTTCCTTCACGTCCTTCGAGAACATCGATGGTGGAGCAGGGGCTGATTCGCTCAGCTTTGCCGCCTATGGTAGTGTCCGCGATGTCACGCTAACCGGGTATGACGCTAACACTGGCTTCAGCGGCACCGAAAGCGCGCTTTCTGGCGGGTTCGCCAATATCGCTCATCTGGCTGGCTCAGCTCAAAATGGGGACATGCTCCGGGGCCTCAACAGCGCTGCCACCTGGAATGTGGATGGCGCGGACAATCAATACCAGATCAACCCCACCCTTGGATTTGGAAGTTTCGAACTACTTGTAGGTGGTGAGGGTGTGGACACCTTCAACCTGAGTGGAAATCTTTCCAATCTCACCATCCAGGCTCGCGGTGGGGACGATGTGGTTGTCTTCGCTGACAATGCCACGTTGCGCGGTCAGAGTCCTGCCATCGATGGTGGAGCCGGAAATGACAGCCTAGATTACAGCGCCTTCACCACCACCTCCGTCGATGTCGATATCGTCACCGGACGAGCCATGAACATCAATAACAACGCCATAAACGGCTTCAGGAGCATCGAGGAAGTCATTGGCGGCCAAAACAATGTGCTGTACGGCGATGATGGAGACAACATCCTGATAGGTGGCCCCGGCGTCAATATCCTGGCGGGGCGAGGGGGTAACGACACCTATATCTTCAATAATGATTGGGGCACGGCAGTGGTCGTTGAGAATCCTGGTGAGGGGCTTGATACGATTGCTTTCTCAGGGGTTACTGATCTCCTGACCTTAACAATCGACGGAGAGATTCTCAGGGGTGAGGCTGGGTTGAATACTTTGCTTCACACGGGCAGCAACGGTATCAGCCAGGTTGAGAACTTCGTTGGCGGTCAGGCTGGCGATATCTTCGAAATCATTGGTATCACTAACCAGGTCAACCTGAGAGGTGGTCCTGGTGATGATCGATTTGCCTTTGCGGATAACGCCACACTCGACGGCACCATTGCCGGAGAAGCAGGTACCGATACCCTCGATCACAGTGCTTACACAACACCTGTAACGGTTGATCTCTCCGCCGGCTCTGCGTTCAATATCAGCAACGACGCCCCAGATCGCATCTCAACCGTTGAGAATCTGCTCGGAGGCAGCCACGATGACCAGTTGACGGGCGATGATGTTGCAAACATTATCGATGGCGGTCCTGGGAATGACGTTTTGGCCGGTGGTTTGAACGACGACACCTTTGTCTACAAGGGTGATTGGGGTGAAGATACGATAGAAGAGCTGGGCGATCCCGGCAGCGGGCTTGATACCATCGACTTATCAGCTATTGCTAGGGAGCTGACCCATATTCTCGGCAGCTTGTTTGTCAGTGATGGTTTAGGAAATACGGTTACTCACATCGCGGATAATGTCGAAATCTTGCTAGGTGGTAGTGCGAATGACACCTTCGTATTTAGCACAAACGGCATCGTCATGGCCGGTGGTACTGGAACCATTGATGGTGGCGAAGGCACCAACAAACTGGATTACGCAGCTTTCACAGATCCAGTCGCAGTCGATTTGGATGCGGGCACAGCCACAGGAACTGGCGGTATCAGCAATATCCAGGATGTGATCGGCGGCAGCGGGGCCGATACCTTTACCAGCGATGACAGCGCCAATACCTTCACCGGTAATGCTGGTGATGACATCTACAAATTCCTGAACGATTGGGGCACGGACGTTGTCGTTGAAGCGCATGCTGAAGGTGATGACACCCTGGACTTCTCTGCGCTGACCACAGCCCTGGACGTTGCGTTGAGCAGCGTGGTTGTGACCAGCGGCGGCAATACGGCTACACATACTGACAACTTCATCGAGAACGTGATCGGCGGTATCGCGGGTGATACCTTCAGGATTAATGGAACCCAGAGCATCGACCTCGCCGGAGGAACCGGCGCAGATACCTTCATCTTTGCGGATGCTGCTGTGCTCCAGGGTGAAATCGATGGGCAGGCTGATGAAGACACCCTGAACTTCTCGGCGTACGAAACGAGCCGTGAAGTTACGCTCACAGCCAAGGGCAGCACAGATGGCTTCAATGGCACGGAAGCTGCCATTACGGCTGGTTTTAAGAATATGGATGTTCTGGTCGGTGGTACTTCATCAGACACCCTGACCGGGGCAAACCTGGCCAACACCTGGACCATTGACGGAAGCAACAACAAAGCACTTTCCGGCTCGAACGATCTGACCTTTAGTAGCATCGAGGTCGTCAACGGTGGTACAGATCGTGACACCTTCAACATCAGCGACAATCCCGCCATTGATCTATTTGGTGGAGATGGTATGGATAGCTTCATCGTTGCTAACAACGCCGTTCTTGACGGTGAAATCGACGGCCAGGGTGGTGAGGATACCTTGAACCTGGCGGCTTATTCTACGCCTCGATCAGTCACGCTGACAGCCAAGGGCAGCAGCGATGGCTTTGATGGTACAGAAGCCAGTATGGCAACCGGGTTCAAAAACATTGATGTTTTGGTCGGTAGCTCTGCCCCGGATACGGTCACGGGAGCAAACTTGCTCAACACCTGGACCATTGACGGAAGCAATAACAAAGTCGAGTCCGGTACTAACGATCTGGCCTTCAGCAGCATCGAGATCGTCAGTGGTGGCTCAGTTAGCGACATTTTCAACATAAGTGATACCCCCACTTTCGATCTCAGCGGTGGAGCCGGAGCGGATAACTTTATTCTTGCGAACAACGCCGTGCTCGATGGTGTCATTAATGGCCAGGGCGGAGATGACACTCTGGATCTCTCTTCGTACTCCACGGCTCGCCAAGTGACCCTCTTGGGGACAGGGAGCACCGATGGTTTTGACGGTAGCGAGGCCAGCGTCGACGGTGGATTTGAGAACATCGATGCTCTGATCGGTGGAACCAGCGATGATGTGCTCTTTGGTCTCAATGCCAATGCTACTTGGACAGTCACTGGTGCGGACAGTGGTCGATACACACACGACGAAGACCTGACCTTCCAGAGCTTCGAGAATTCAGTCGGCGGCACTGCAGAAGACACCCTGACCTTCGCTGCCTTTGAAACAGCCCGGGAGATCAGCCTAGATGCAGTGGGTGACAATGGTTTCGATATCCTCGAGACCCACTACGATGGGATTTTCGAAAATATCAACATTATGGTCGGTGGAACATCGAACACGGATGTGTTCACGGGCTTGGACGCCGTCAGCGACTGGCAGATCAACGGACTTGAGAATACCTACACCAGTACTCATATTCTCACATTCTCAGCCGTAGAGACGCTCAGGGGCGGCTCACAGAGCGATACCTTCACTTTGGCCGACGCCGCGACCTTCTCGGGTAGTTTGGATGGCCAGGGCGGCGGGGATACGCTGTCCTTTGCCAGCTTCAAAAGTGATCGGTCGGTTGTGCTGACTTCAGCAAACGCTTCGGGTGGCTTTAGCGGCACGGAGGCCAGTCTCTCACCTGCCAGTGGCGATGGCTTCTTCGATATCGATATCCTGGTCGGAGGAAAGACCAGCAATGACACCCTCACCGGTATGGATCAGCCAGCCACTTGGGACATCAATGGCACGCATCAATATATTGTCAACCCCACGCTTGATTTCAGCGGGTTCGAGAATTTGACCGGCGGCGGGGATCAGGATGTCTTCAAATTCCAAGAGGGTATCTCAGTTGTCGGGGATATCGATGGTGGCGCGGGTGTCGACACCTTCGATTACAGCGTCTTCAGCGCCAGTGCTCCCATCGATGTTGATTTGGGCGCTGGTACTGCCACCAATGTTGGCGGGGTTGTTTCCCACATCGAAAATATTACCGGCGGCAGTGGTGCTGACACGATCACCGGTGATAGTGTCGACAACGTGATCACTGGCGGATCGGGCAATGATACTCTTGCCGGCGGCCAGGGTGACGATCGCTATCTCTTCGGTAACGATTGGGGCACGGATACCATCAATGAAGCCTCTGGGGTTGATACAGGGAATGACACTGCGGACTTCAGCGCGGTGACCTTCAGTCTGGATGTGGATATCAACGCTGCGCTGAGCATCACCGGAGACGGAAACTCGGCCAACCACAACGGGAACAACCTAGAGGTCATCATCGCAGGCTCCGTTGATGATACGTTCACCATCACCGGGGCACGCCCGATCAGTCTTTACGGCAGCACCGGCGCGGACACCTTCATCTTCAAGGATCAGTCATCCCTGACCAATAACGCGCTAATCGATGGTGGCGGCGATGACGATACGCTAGATTATAGGACGAATTCAGTTCCAACCAGTTGGGTGCTCACTGGACTGGGTACCAGCGACGGTTTCAAGGGTACAGAAACTAGCATTTCTGGTGGTTTCGATAACATCAATGCCATCCATGCCCTGGATAACACCTTCAATTCGGGCACAGACCAGCTAACCGGCTTCGCAGTGGAAGCAATCTGGAACATTGGCGTCGATGGCCAGCAGAGTTATATCGCTGATGGCCGCACGCTGGAGCTGTCTCACATCGAGAACCTGATTGGCGGCAGCAAGGATGATCGCTTCGTCTTCGCCAATAATGCCGCCATGCCAGGTCAGCAAAACAGTATTGATGGAAAGTCGGGCTCGGATACGCTGGATTACAGTGCCTTGAGCACGCCCGTAGAAGTCGACCTTCAAAATGGTAGCGCCACTGGGGTAAACAATGGTGTCGGTAGTATCGAGAATGTGGTGGGCAGCCTTCAGGCAGCCAATATCATCCATGGCGATAGTGGCGACAATATTCTGGTGAGCGGCAAGAGCGATGATATCTTGATCGGTTACGGCGGGAATGACACCTACGTCTTTGATACCGATGAGTATTTGGGGAATGATATCGTCGATGAAGCTACGGATGGTGGCGGCGGTATCGATACATTAGATTTCTCAAATACAACAACCAAGAGCATCGTAATTGATCTATCGTTCTTTGTTACTGATCCTCCTGATGTTTCGGCTGGCCCGGCACAAAATGTAAATGACGAAGTAAATGGCAATTTGATGCTGACCTTGCACGGCATCGTAGAAAACGTGATTGGTGGAAGCAGAGATGATAGGCTCACAGGCAGCGAAGTTGCGAACGTGATCACAGGTGGGCCTGGTCGCGATATCTTGACAGGTAAGGCTGGGGACGATACCTATGTATTCGCCGGTGATTGGGGTGAGGATTCAGGCGATGGCCCGAGTGGGATTTACGGTGTGTATGACGAGAGTGGGAGCGATATCCTTGATTTCTCGGCTGTCATCCCGAACCTGACCTTCGACTTTGATAATACCGGAGTATCCGTCACGGATGGTGTCAACACTGTCTCCCACTTTGGCACCAGCGTCGAACCCATCGCTATCGAAACCTTCATCGGTGGCAATGGGGCTGATCTCTTTGACCTCGACCAGGGGATCACAATCGCTGGCTTCATCGATGGACAGGGCGGATCGAATACCCTCGATCTCTCTGCGTACACCACAACTCGCAATGTGCTACTAACCGGGTTGGGCGATCTGAGTGGCTTCGATGGAGTTGACCCAGCCATCCCCAATGGCTTCGAGAATATTTCCAACATTTCTGGAAGCACCTCCAGCAGTAATGATAAATTCTCGGGCCTGAACGCACTCAGCGAGTGGGAGATCGATGCCCAAAATGGGAACAGCTACAAGGCCCTGGAGCGCACGCTGACCTTCGCTGGCTTCGAGAGGCTGGTGGGTGGTGCAGCTGCGGATACCTTCACCCTGAGCGGCGCTCACACTCACACCATTCGGGCCGGTGCCGGGGACGATGCCCTGGTGCTCAACAATGCTGCAGTCCTGACAGGTAGTTTCGACGGCCAAAGCGATCACGACACGGTGGATTTGTCTGCTTACGAATCAGCCCGCCAGGCTGTGCTCACCAGCATGGGTGGCACAGATGGCTTCGACGGCACGATCAATGGCATCAGCGCTGGCTTCACGAATATTAACGAATTGCTGGGAAGCTCCGACGGCGCTGACAGCTTGACAGGTCTCAATCTGGACGCCTTCTGGAATGTGGACGGGTCCTCGACGAACCAGTATAGCGCCATTGAAACGATCACATTAACCGGCAACGAGACCGATTATGAAGCTAAGAAAGCCGTTGTCCAAGGCCGTACTGTGCGCATCAATAACGACTCTCAGGTCACTTTGGATTTCGCCGGCTTTGAGATCTTGCAAGGCCATGACCAAAATGACATCTTCGAGTTTACGGCTGCTCAGACTCTCTCGGTGTTGGGTGGTGCCGATGAGGATTACTTCGTTTTCAATGATGGTGCAATTCTAGATGGGACCATCAATGGGCAGAGTGGTCGCGACACCCTGGATTTCAACGCTGGGTCAGAGGGTGCCTATGCCACAGACCTGGAAATCGTCCTGAGCGGCCTAGGCTTGACAAATGGCTTTACAGGGCAGATCTCCGCGCTAGAATTCTCCAACTTGGGTGAGATCGTAGGCGGCGCGGGGATCGACTCCCTGGCAGGACTGGACGCTGACAGTGAGTGGTTCGTGGAAGTGTACCCGACCTTTGGGCGCTATACCAGCACCCGCACCTTGAACATTGCCTTGTTGGACACCTTGTTGGGCCGCAGCGCAAAAGACTCCTTCAACTTCGCCGATAACGCCACCCTGGCTGGCAGGGTCGCCGGAAACGAGGGTGTCGACACCCTGGGCTTCGATGCTTATACCAGCGCCCGAAACTTCGTCCTGGACGCTCTGGGAGCCTTCCAGGGCTACGATGGCACAGTCAACGGTATTGCGGCGGGCTTTAGCGATATCAATATCATCACCGGCGGTTCAGCCCTGGACACGCTCACGGGTCTGAATGCGGATAGCCATTGGACCATCAACAGCGCCAACAGCGGTATCTATTCCAGTACCAACGATTTGAGCTTCGCCAAAGTCGACACGTTACTCGGCGGCACCGCCAATGATCGCTTCGACTTCGCCGATAGTGCCGCGGTCTCAGGTCTGCTCAAGGGAGGCGCTGGCGTAGACCTATTGGATTACGTTCATTACAGCACTTCTGTCACCGTTGACCTGTCCGACGGCCAGGCCACGGGCGTCAATGGCGACAAATCCAACGGCGTAAGCAACATCGAAAATCTCTTGGGCGGCAGCGCAGCTGACAACCTGACTGGTGATGCAGGTCCTAATGAGATCTCCGGAAATGGCGGCGATGATGTACTCGCTGGCTTAGGTGGAGATGATACCTTCTTCTTCGACGAGGGTTGGGGCAATGACACCCTCAATGAAGCGGACAACGTCGATCGTGACACCGTAGATTTCTCAGCCGTTGGAAGCGGTCTTGATACTACCCTCAGCAGCTTGCATGTCACTGACAACGTTAGCGGTACTTGCGGAGTGGATGCCAACTGCCTGACTCACAACGGCAAAGGCATCGATACCTTCATTTCTGGTGCTGGAGATGACACTTTCCATATCAATGCTTCTGGGGATATCGATCTCCAGGGTCGCGCCGGCGCTGACAAATTCATCTTTGCGAACGCTACCACCATCAGCGGCGCCATCGATGCAGGTTCAGACGCCGACACATTAGATTTCGGCGCATACACGTCTGCGTGGAATATTGCCCTCAGCAGTACAGGCAGCACCGACGGCTTCACCGGATCAGCCACAGGCATTAGCAATGGCTTCGATAACGTCGAGACTCTCATCGCCGGTAGGGGGACTGATACCCTGACCGGCCTCAATTCTGTTGCTACCTGGCACGTCACAGGGACGAACACGGGTCAATACTTGAATGGCAACACATTGACCATCGAGGCGTTTGAGAATTGGGAAAGTGGGAATGCCAATGACACATTGACCTTTGTAGCCTTCAACACGCCTCGCGATATTTCCTTACGCACTGTTGGAACAGCCGATGGCTTCGATCTCTCCGAAGCGCATTACAACGGCACCTTCAAGAACATGAACACGCTGGTCGGCAGCACCTCGACTGATGATGTCTTGACAGGCCTGGATGCGGTCAGCACCTGGCATCTGGACCCCGGCGACTGGCGCTATCAAAGCACCAATACGCTGGCCTTCTCCGCTATCGAGAATCTGGTGGGTGGCTCGGATGTCGACGAATTGAGCTATGCAGTTCACACTTCCCCAGTGAATATCACCCTGTTGGGTGCCAACACCAAGGGCTTCAACGGAGTGGGAACCGACCTGAAGAGCTTCAATAATATGGATACCCTCACAGGCGGTCAGAGCGACGACACTCTCACTGGGACAGATCAGGGTGCCACATGGAGTATCGATGGCACCAACCAATACATCCTCAATCCTACCTTGGATTTCTCGTCCTTCGAGACCATGATTGGCGGCAGCGGGACTGATGTGTTCAACATCGACGGGACGCGCACTGAGAACCTCCAGGGTGGTTCTGGTGATGATTGCTTCATCTTTGCCAATGGAGCGGTGATCACTACCACGATCCATGGCGGCCTGGGCAGCGACACACTGGATTACTCGGGTTACCTCACCCCGGTGACAGTCAACCTGGCAACGGGCGATCTGGGCGGCGGTGTTGGTACGGTTACGGGCATAGAAAACATCACTGGCGGTCTGAGTGATGACAACCTCACAGGCGATGCTGGCGCGAACATCCTGATTGGCGGACCTGGTAGAGATACTTTGGCGGGTGGTCCAGGGGACGATATCTATCGTTACTCCAATGGATGGGGGGATGACTATCCTGTTGTAGAGAATATCAATGAAGGCAATGATACCTTTGACTTCTCGGCCATCCCCAACCCGCTCACCTTTATTTTGGGTTCAGTTAGTGTCACCGATGGGGTTAGTTCGACCCAGCATACTGGTACTCACATCGAGAACCTGATTGGAGGCCTCGCAAACGACACTTTCCGCTTCACTAATAAGGCCACCCTGAACGGACTCATCGATGGACGTCAGGGGGTGGATCGCTTAGATTTGAGCGCCTTCAACTCTGCCCTGCACACTCGCCTCACTGGAGTTGGCAGCATCGATGGCTTTGCCGGTTCGATTGATACGGTCCTGAACAGCTTTGACAACATCAACACCCTAACCACTGGCAGCGGAAATGATACCTTGACCGGCGTGAATGCTGATGCCACTTGGACCAATAATCCCAACCCATCCAGGGATGTCTATGCCAGTGGCGGCTTTGCCCTGGACTTCTCTGGCGTTGAAAACTTCACCGGAGGAAGTGGGGTGGATACATTCAAACTCGTCGGTACTGCCACGGTCGCTGGCAATGTTCATGGTGGTCCTGGTTCTGGTGATACGTTGGATTACAGCGCATACGCTAGTGCAGTATTTGTGGACTTCCCGGCTGGGATAGCGACCGGTGTGGTTGGCAGTGTCAATGGGGTCGAAAGCGTGATCTCCAACGGCATTGGCGTCACTCTGGAAGGTGATGAGCACGACAACCTGCTGATTGGTGGTCTGGGTAATGATGTGCTGCGTGGATTTGGCGGTAACGACACCTTGATTGGCAACGGCGGAAATGACCAGTTGGACGGCGGCGAAGGAGCTGATACGGTTGATTACTCCAACAGCACCAATGGCGTGATCGTTGATTTGGGCGTAGGAACAGGGGCTGACATACTACTGGGTTCGTCAGTTGGGACGGATACCTTGATTAGCATCGAGAATGTGATTGGCAGCGATTTCGATGACGATTTGACGGGTTCTGCTGGCCCCAATATCATCACCGGCGGTCTGGGCAATGACCTGCTCAAGGGCTTGGGCGGGGATGATGTGTTCAGATTTGGCGACAATTCCGGTACGGATACCGTTGAAGAGATGATTGCCAACGGCACAGATACGTTAGATTTCTCTCTGGTGAATACGTCACTGACAGCCAATATTGCCTCGGTCACTGTGACTGGCGTTGGCATCCATGTAACCCATAACGACTCCAACATCGAAAACCTGATCGGCGGCCTCGCGAATGACAACTTCATCTTTGCCGCCGGTTCTATCCTGACTGGCCTTATTGACGGCCGGGACGGTATCGATACGCTTGATTTCTCCTCTTATACAACTCCCCTGGACGCTTCTCTCAGCGGTCCTGGTACGCTTCCAGCGGATGGCTTTGCTGGCACGATCAATGGCATGGCCTTCAATAACCTGGATGCCATCATCGGCAGGGGTACGCCCGGTGATAGCCTTTCAGGCTTAGATGAAATCAGCTCCTGGACAGTCGCTGGTCTGAATAATCAGTACACCAGCGCTGGTCGCACATTGGCCTTCTCTGGCTTCGAAAGTTTGCAGGGTGGAGCAATCACTGACACATTCAACCTGTTGAGTGCCGAAAACGGTTTGCTCAACGGCGCTGGCGGCGATGACACAATCCACTTCGCAGAAGGAGCTACGCTGACCGGCAGCTTCGATGGCGGAAGCGGGAATAACACCTTCAGCTTCGCTGACACCACTTCACCTCAGGGAGTTTCACTGACGGATCAGGGCACATTGGTCGGCTTTGCTGGGAATGCGGCAGGCGGCACCTTCGACAATATCACGGCTTTGATTGGCGGTAATGGCTCGGATAGTCTGACCGGCCTTGATAGCGGAATTTGGCAGATCGATGGCGCGGCAAATACCTACACCAGTGGCAATGTCCTAACCTTCTCGAAGATCGAGAACTTGGTTGGTGGCGCCGGAGTAGATACCTTCGCATTCGCCGATGGCGCTGCACTGGAGAATGGCACCGGCACCATCGATGGCAAAGGTGGTATCAATAAGATTGATTACTCAGCGTATAGCAATGCGACTTCGATAACAGTGAATTTGTCGACTGGATCGGCTACAGGAACCAATGGGATCGCCAACATTCGCGACATCATCGGCGGCCAGGGTGACGATGAACTGACCGGCGACGGCCAGTCGAACACTATAACCGGCGGACTTGGTGATGATACCTTGCGCGGTGGTGATAACGATGACACCTATCCCTTCGCTGATGGTTCGGGCAATGACACAGTCATCGAGAACGCCGGCGTCAATACCGGTGCCGATAACCTTGACTTCTCCGCTGTTACCACAGAATTGACCTTTACTCTGCACAACTACACCGTCACTGGTGCAGGAATGACCATAACCTACAATGCCGATGTTGAGAATCTGATCGGTGGTCAGGCCATCGATACCCTCAGCTACGCTGGAGATGGAAATGCCCATGCAGTTACCCTGACAGGTCTCGGAACCGGAGATGGCTTTACAGGCACGGCTACTGACCTGAGTGGAACCTTCGACAACATGAACGCCTTCGAAGGCGGCAGTGGAGTTGACACACTCAATGTCCTGGATGCACCCAACACATGGACACTCTCAGGTGCATCTAGTGCTTATACCACTGGCGGTCGCGACTTTGGTTTTGATAGCAGCGTCGAGATCCTTAATGGAGGCACAGCAGTAGATACCTTCGTGATTATTGGTGCTGAGAGCGGCACACTCCAGGGTGGCACTGGCGACGATACAGTGAGCTTTGCCGAAGGCGCACAATTGAGCGGCATCTTTGATGGTGGTGTGGGAACGGATACGCTTAGCTTTGCCGGGAATACCTCAGGACGCAGCATAAGCCTGACCGGCCAGGGCACGGAGAATGGGTTCACTGGGAATGCGGCCGGTGGCGATTTCGACAATGTCAATACCTTGACCGGTGGTGGTGGAAGCGACTCCCTGACAGGTCTCAATGATGGCGAGTGGCAGATCGATGGCGCGCTCAACACCTATGTCAGCGGTAATAGCATAACTTTCTCTGATATTGAGAATTTGGTTGGCGGCTCTGGGGCGGATACATTCAGGATTGCCGATAACGTGACCTTCGATGGCAGCCTGGACGGACAGGGCGGTTCCAACGCGCTGACCTTCGCTGAATTCGAGAGTGGGCGTCAGGTAACACTGATCGCCGTTGGAAGCGAGATCGGCTTTGACGGCCTCGAAGCAAGCCTGACCGACGGATTCGCAAATATCGATATCCTTGTTGGCAGTCCCACAACCTCGGACATCTTGACTGGCGCGGACCTGGCAGCAACCTGGGATATTGATGCAGTCTTAGGGAATACGTACACTGTCAATCCTACTCTGGATTTCAATGACTTTGAGATCTTGGTGGGCGGTAGCGCGACCGACACTTTCAATATCAGCGGTGCTCCAACCCATGATTTACAAGGCGGCGCTGGGGATGATCTCTTCAAACTCGAGGCTGGAACTGATCTCAACGGTACCATCGCTGGTGGTGAACATCAGGATGGCGATATTCTGGATTACAGCGACTTCAATGCAGCTGTTACTGTCAATGCAGCTACCGGAGATGCTACTGGCACCAAGGGCATTAGCGGAATAGAGTCTATCAAGGGCGGAACAGTTTCTAACCTGATCGTCGGCGACGATGGTGATAACGTGCTCTTTGGCGGATCAAGCAACGATACTCTGATTGGCGGTAAGGGCAACGATACCTACATTTTCCGCGACAATTGGGGTGACGATGAAGTGATTGAATTGCCCGATGAAGGGAACGACACTCTTGATTTCTCGAGCATCACCGCAGCAACAGGGCCACTAATCCTAGAAGTTGGCAGCACGATTGTCATCACAGCTGGAACCAATCGGGTGGAACACGATACCGGCAACATCGAGAATCTGGTTGGTGGCGATTTCGGCAATCAATTCGTCTTCGAAAATGGGGCCACCTTATCAGGCGAGATCAAAGGTGGCAGCGGAAAAGATGAACTTGATTTCAGCGCTAACACCAGCAGCATGGATGTAGTAATCACTGGATTGGGTTCTGAAGATGGTTTCACAGGGAATGTCGCTGGCCTGACCTTCGACAATCACGATGTTCTCCGTGCAAGTGGCATTGTGGTTGACACACTTACTGGGGCAGATATTGACGGCCAATGGGCTTTGAATAACACCTTTACCTATGCAGTTGCGGGGCGCACCCTCGAGTTTGTTGGTTTCGAGACCCTTTCAGGTGGTGGCGGAAACGATACGTTCACACTCACTGGGGCGCAAACCTTTGATCTTGGCGGCGGTGCAGGGGATGATCGCTTTGTCTTAGATGATGCCGCAACGCTAACTGGCTCGATTGCAGGGAATGCGGGTTCGGATACGCTAGATTACAGTGCATTCAACACACCTGTTATTGTGGATCTCTCCAGTTCAGTGGGTCAAAATATCTCCATTTCTGTTAGCTCAATCGAAAATGTCACAGGCGGCTTGAAAGACGATGAGCTAACCGGGAATGCAAGCTCTAACCTACTCAAGGGTGGTCCTGGCGAAGATGCCCTGTCAGGTCTGGGCGGAGATGATACTCTAATTGGTGGCGCTGATGACGACACCCTTACCGGTGGCCCCGGAAATGATCGGTATGCTTTTGAACTCAATATTTGGGGTGATGATACGGTCAATGAGCTTGTCGGCGAAGGCTCATTGGATGTGATGGATTTCACTGCGCTGACTGACGGCTTGGAGATCGTTTTAGGAAGTATCACAGTGACCAATGGGACGAATAAGGCGACCCATACTGGCAAACACATCGAAGTCGTGCATGGTGGATCTGAAGATGATCTCTTTATCATAACAGGAGACCAGAGTGTCAGCTTGTCTGGTAGTGAAGGGGATGATACCTTTACATTTGAGAATGGAGCGACATTATCTGGAACCTTGAACGGGGATGCCGGAACCGATGAGTTGAATTTTGCATCCATTGCCAGCGGCAGCGATGTGACTCTCACGAGCCTAGGGAATGTCGATGGCTTTGTTGGAACGGCCGCACCCATTTCTGGATCTTTCAGCAATATCGACATTTTGAAAGGTAGCAGTGCTATAACTAAGGATGACGTACTTTCTGGTATCGACGCCGGCAGCACCTGGATCTTGGCAAGCGCGAACATCTACACCAGCACGAACTCGCTGACTTTCTCAGGCTTTGAGATCTTGCAGGGTGGTAGTGATAAAGACACCTTCAATATCACTGGCAACCAGACCTTCGACCTGGGCGGCGGTTCTAGTGATGACCTGTTCAACTTCGACGATAATGCGAAATTGAATGGTCATATCGACGGCGGCGCTGATATCGATAAGATCGACTTCTCAGCCTACACATCAGCACGCCGCATCGTGCTCACTTCTTACGGCAGGGTCGATGGATTTGCAGGTGGGGACTTCAGCCCCTCCCCGGCGATAACCAACAGGTTCGACAATATCAATCACTTCGTGGGTAGCTCGGATACAGGTAGCAATGATATTTTTGTCGGGTTGAATGCCAATGCCGAGTGGGAGCTCGGTTCGACGATCGTTTATCAAGTCAACCCCACTGCCGAATTTTCATCCTTCGAGATGTTGGTGGGTGGCGATGGCATTGATACCTTCATGCTCAATGGTACGCAAGATGTTGGCCTGATTGGTGGCGCCGGAGACGATATCTTCTGCTTTGTCGATGAAAGCTCTCAGGTGACAGGTAGTCTCAATGGCCAGGGCGGCGACGACCAGTTTGTATTTTTGAGTGGCACAATTCCACCTTACGATGCCATTGCCGGAACCGCTACGGGTGTCAGCGGTGGATATACTAGCATCGAAAGCTTCAGCCTGACCTTGCCATTCGAACCAGAACCTGTTCCGCCAGCACCTGAACCAGAACCTCAGCCACTGCCATTGGTAATTCTTGATGAAATCAAAGAAGATGAAATCCTACCAATAGAGATTCCTGTGACGGGCACGGTCATGCCGCGCGTCGTCCCAGTGTTGAGCGATGATCGAGTTCAATTGATCACATATCTGCCCACCATTCTGGTCTTACTCTCCCCGGACGAGTTTGAAGCCAGTTTATTTATACTGAAGATGATGTCGCTCTCGCCTTATTTCCAGGCCAATTTGGGCGATCAAGTATTCTTCCCAGTTGGCAGCGGAGATGTTTCCAGCCTGAAACGAGAATCGGCTGAGACACTCCCTGGTGAAATCATCGATAATGCTGAATTCGTCTCGGCTCTGACGGTGAGTATAGTTGCAGATGAGCTTCTTATCGATACGATCCCCAACCAGCGGTACATTACGGTTTCATTCATCATTCCGGATGAGTTGTTTGGTCGTGAGTTTGTCATTCTCTATTGGGATGAAACGCTCAATGGTGGGCATGGTGGTTGGGTAGAAATTGAGATGACTGTGCTGTATTGGGATACACGCATGAATGGAGGTTCAGGTGGGTGGCTCAACTCGGACTTCTCAGATCCAGTGTTCGGGTATATATCTGATGGACGGGCGATAGCAGAAGTTGACTTTACAGGAACCTTTATGTTCGTTGTATTGGAGAGCAGTGACTGAAAACTCAACCTTAAATAATTGCCCACCCCCTTGACTTTGTGGGATTATTCGTCATAATTGAGTCACCTGCTTCAGGGTGCCCCCCTCACTCTGCGGCAGGTTTTTTTGTGTCAATAATCGATCGCATTACTCCCCTATCTCACGAACAAAGACAGCAAACTTGATAACTTTTCCATCAACATCTTTGATGGGGTAAAGCGTGTTGCTAAATCTTAGACCCCTATTCTGATCTTCAAATTGAACTGGCTCTCCAGTTTGTATTACGCGTTCCCCAAACGCTCTTCTGTGTTTGGCCACATTGGAGGGGAATAAATCCCATACGTATCGATCTACCAGTTCTTCCACAGACCTGTTGAATCGTTGAGCCATAGCTTTGTTGGCATCGATTATCATTCCATCAAGCGTGGTCAATGCAATTAAGTCTGAAGTTGCGTTCAAAAGTGTTTGGGAATTTTCGATGCTTTCATGAAGTGCTTCTTCCAGGATTTTCCTCAGTGTTAGATCGCGCGCAAAGATCGCTACCTTTGTGATCATACCCTTGTCATTGGCGATAGGATACATATAGTTATCGAACCATGTATCAAGTCGTTCATCTTCGAATCTGATTGGCCTTCCTGTTCGAAGTACCTGATCAAAAAATGCTCTTCGTTTTGTACTTAGATGCGGAGGAATCAGATCCCAAGCACAAACTCCGATGATGTCCTCAACCCGTTTATTGAATCGATTTGCCAAGGCCTTGTTAGCATCGAGAATGATGCCGTCATTATCTACTAAGAAAATGATGTCCAAGGTTGCATTCATCAGACCCCTGGCAGTTAACTCACTATCTCGGAGTGCTTCTTCAGCTCGAATTCGTGCGCGATATTCCCACTGGCTCTGCAATACATCGGAGAGCAAAATTTCAACCTTTGTGCCTTCTCCAGGCATAGAGTCAATTATTAGCTCTGCATTGATCAATTCAGCGCGTTCTTGCATTACAACTAATCCGAAATGACGATGGTCCATTTTCCGCGCGCGTGCCATGGTTTCATTTGGAGAAAAACCAATACCATTATCTTTGATAATGAGTTGAATTCGATCTTTTCCTAATTCTCCAGCTATTTCTAGTTCAGTTGCATTTGCATGTTGGAGGGCATTCTCGCATGCTTGCTGGACAATACGAAATAGATGACCTTCTAAGCTAGATTCATAGCGTTCATCAGACAGACCCAAATCTAATTTTATGATCGTTTCATGGCTTGGCCGGTCACTAAGTTCGTCAACTAATGCTTCTAATGCGGGGAAAAGCCCATGATCAAGCATTGGGGGACGTAACCCATTGATGATTTGCCGAATGCGAAAGGTAAGTTTCTGATAATCTTTTTGAAATTGAGGTTGTACATATTCATCATCGATTACCATACTCAACGCGGCTAAACCATTTAGAACTTCATCGTGCAAATCATGGGCAAGTTTAATTCGTTCTTGCTCATGGCGTTGTATGTTGTCCTGATATAAAGCCAGAGTGTAATCTCTGCGAGCCCAGACCTTCTCTGCCATATTATTGAAAACATCAGTGAGGGTAGAAATCTCGTCCCGGAACATCCTTGATTTCTGCGCTACAATAGCTAGCTCCCCTTCCCCAATTTGATTAGCTGCCCGGGAAAGTGAAATCACGGGCTCTACGGATCTGTTGGAAAAGTAAATCACGACAGCGAGTAAGATGAAATATGATAAGAAAAATGCTGGCAGAGCAGCATCTTTCAATTCCTCTTGAATTTCGGTAATATCGTCAGCTCTATAATCTACGCCAACTGCCGCAATGATCTCATTTTCTGAGTTGTAGAGCGGTATGAAGCCAGAAACCCATGAACCCCACTGATCATCGATAACATTCCTCGAAACTGTTTCTTCGACCAACCCATTTAGGATTACGGATGGGTCATTCGGTGTATAAGGATATCCAAAACTTGCGCCCTCGACGGGGCTTAATACAGCTCCATGGCTGACAACGAATTCGATAACCCCAGGGGTTGGTGAAACATAAGTATATAAGAAAGCCCGTGGGTTGCTGCGATGAACCGTAAAAAGCCATTCCGAAATTTCCCAATAGCGCGCATCTTCCATCCCTTTGGGCCATTCCTGGGATGGATCGTAGTCTGGGTTTTCATATAAGGCTTGATGCAGATCGGCATCTATTCCATTTGCAGCGAACCGACCCACTGAGATCATGTTCGAGTACAGATTTTCGAGGGCTAGATTGGTAGAAACTGAATAAAACCAATAAAAAATGCTCAAAAAAATAAGCGAAAAAATTAGTGTAGCGATTAGTATGATTTTCCAGCGAATACTCCAGAAAAAACCTTTGGTCTTAATATCGGGCATGTTCATATCTTCTTCCCGTGAAGCTCATTCGCTTGTCACTTTGGGGATATCTGGTGTGAGTAACCCCAACTGCCGTGCTTTTACAACTGCAGCCATACGATTTGGAACTCCCAAACGCAAATAGGCCTCAGAGAGCAAATTCCGTACCGTTGAATTTGCAACATCCATCAGCTTGGCTATCTCGGCTGTAGTCTTTTCTGGATACGCCGAACAAAGCGAGATAGCTTCTAGCTGTCGAGAACTCAGGGTATCCCCTTTGATGATCTTCTTGAAGTAATGATCGTGTGCCACACGGCTCATGTGAATGCTGCCCCTAGCTACAGTGCGAGTTACTGCAGCCAGTTCCTGGATTGTTTCCCGGTCATCCTTGATCACATATCCACTTGCGCCAGCTTTCATGACATTTTTTACCAGAGCAGCCTCGTTGTACATTGTAATTACGAGGATATGTAGATCGGCATATTTCCCCAGCAATTTCGGGATTAAGTGTAAGACAGGGAAAGGATTTGAATTGATCGCGGAAGTAGGAACGTTGATATCTAGGAAAAGCACATCTACTTTGTGTTTTGCCAGCAAGGGTTCCAATTCATCCCCGTATATACATGTCGCAACTACTAAAATATCTGAATCTTTTTCTAGTCGATAGCAGTATCCGTCGATGATTGCTTGGTGATCGTCAAGGATTGCCACCCTGATTTTCGCGGTCATGATTCACCTCCTAAAGTAATAAGTGACAGCATATCAGAGAAATACGCTGGGTGCAAGCGAAGGATAGACAAATGCAGTACAAATGTCTATGGATTATGGCGTCAAGCCTATTCACATCTTGATTGATTTTTCGTATAGTGTATTAGCAATTTTGGGGATATTTATACAAGATTGTGGGCGCGAGGGGGAGGCGCCCACAATCGTTTTAATCAAGAACCTATAAATTGAATCTGGGCATAAGGAATGCAAAAAATTTGCTTGATTTGTGCGCTATTTTGTGCAATAATATAGGCACCCACTGCAGGGTGCCCCCCTCACTCTGTGGTGGGCTTTTATTTTCCTAATCTTTTGAAAAATTCTGCCTTGATCATGCTCAGTCAACACAAGTGCAAAAACCTGGTAACTATGCTTATTGTTATCCTGGCTTTCTTCGCCATTCCGCATTTAATTGATGATTTTCTTTTTGATATCCCGGCAGACTTTGGAATCACAAATAGGGTAGGCCAATTGCTCAGCGGGGTTTTCATTGTATTCTACATCTGGATTGTGGTCAAAATTTCCCAAAATCGAAGGATTGGGTTATTTGGCTCTGCTTTTATGGGAGGCTTTTTGGCTTTAGCGGTATTGCTCAAACATATTCCCGAAATTCTAAAACCTGATCCGTATTGGAGTGGTTGGTTTTCCGAAATTTTGATTGTTGGAGTGCTTCTAACCGGAATAGCTCTTCTCATTGCTTCCATTTTGGCTCTGCGAGAAGGTCATTAAGGTTCATTGTTCAATGGAGGAAGATTTGTGAACACAATACTTCTAATTGGAATCGCGATTCTTGGTGGTGTCGCTGTAACATTGCAGGGGCAATTTATGGGTATTATGGAACAAATCTTTGGGACCAAAGGAAGTGTCTTTATTACCTATGCCAGTGGCGGGCTGATTGTAGCCTTGTTTGCATTGATCACGGGGGTGAACTTGGAAAACTGGCGAAAAGTTCCCTGGTATGCTTTTGGCGCTGGAGTATTAGGGCTTATTATTGTTAGTTCCATAGGGTTTGTGATCCCGAGGCTGGGGGTTGCTGGGGGGTTCATGTTGATAATTGCTTCGCAATTTGTGTTGGCTGCATTGATCGATCACTTTGGCTGGTTCCAGGCTGCAAGCCGGCCATTGGACTTGCCACGCATGGCTGGCTTAGGGTTAATGATGGTTGGTGTGTGGTTAGTCAATCGATGACTGCTATTTGAAACCGATTATGATGGATGCGAAAGTTGCCCAGTTTTTTCTCATACTCTTTGTCTTATTTGCGATCTTGGGATGTAGCTTGGTCGGTTCTGCGACTATGACGCCAAATCCTGAAGTGGAAACTCTGGTAGGGACAATGCTTGCTGAGACAGCAACTAATGAGCAGTCGACTCCACCTGAATTGACCCTTGAAACTCTCTTCTGGAAAGACCATATAATTGAGTTATATGGATTTACGCTCGAATTACCAGATAGTTGGACCATACAAGAGATAAACCGCCGCCCTGAACCTAGTGATGATCCCATGGCACCAAAGATCGGTCATGATTGTGCGGAGTATATAATTTCGAACACAGATGCGACACAAAATCTCTTTCTTTCTCCGGTTTGTGGGTATACAGATGGCTCTGGGGAGGACTGCCCCGCGGATACAGTATTTTTAGAGACGCGCGGTGATACCGGAGTTATCGTGCGTTATTATGATTCTGCTTTCTCGCGCTATATCTACTCTGAAGCCAGATTTGCAACCCTGATCAGCGACCAGGGCGAGAGTAAAAAGATGTTGTGTTTTCGCCCCGCAGTTATGGTTTTCGAAAAAGAGGAGTTTACAACCTTTGTGAATGTTGAATATAGGCATGTAGGAAGTGATGCAGATATCGAGGATGCTTTAGAAATTGTCGATCGAATTGTGCGCTCGATGGAGATGCCTTAATAGGGATTTTGACATGAAAAATCAAGGGATATTGTATTCTGTCGCTAGGCTAGTAGGGATCATCCTGCTTGTGGAAGTACTCATTCTGGGTATCGTGGGGTTGATTTACTGGATGGCAGGCTGGCAAACGTTAGAGCAATATGCAAAAGCCCTGATGTGGGTAGGCTTGCTCTCTATTGGCATAGGTTTGATGAGTGTCCAGGGGCAATGGGATAGCACGCGCAGCTTCGATTTCCAATATAGCACTTCGGTTATTGGTCAGGATCGCTGGAAGTTGGTCAAATCCTACCTTGCGGAGGGGCTGCATGTATTAGGGTTGATGTTTGTACTCTTGATCATTGGTATGATCAACCTGGGGCTATGGTGGTTGCTAAGCTAACGCGCGATACAAACTGTAAAATGCCAAAACCCCGTAACCAGCCAGGATGAAACCCGCCAGGCGGTTGACCCAGACAAGCGTTTTGGTGCTAAATCTTTCCCTTAATAAGCTAACTACTCCACTTAAGGTCAGCCACCAAGCTGCAGAGCCAAGAAAAACGCCAATGACCAGGGACATTGCGGAGTAATAGCCGGAGCTACTTTCGTTGCTTACCAACCCCAAACCGGCGAAGATGGCTACAAAGGATAGGATCGTCATCGGATTTGTCAATGTTAGAAAGAAGGTGGAGAAGTAAGCATTCCATAAACCATTGTTTTCTACCTCTGTACTCATATCTATTGGTTCCGCCAGAAAAGTCTTGACCCCTAAATAACAGAGGTAAAGCCCACCGATAAAGGCTAACCAGTTCTTCTGTTCGATGAGAAGATTGGAGATCGCAGTAAGGCCGAACCCTGCCACCAGGCCGTAGAATCCGTCTGCGGTCGCAGCACCCAACCCTGACACCAGCCCGGTCGTCCGCCCTTCACTCAACGTTCGTCGAATGCAAAGTACTCCAATTGGACCAACTGGCGCCGCGATTGAAAATCCAAGTACCAAACCTTTAAAGAAGAGATTAAAATCCATTTTTGTATAGTAGTCGATTTTGTGGAATATTGCTATATGGAAGAGGTAACTATGGCGTCGGTAGAAGAAATACTTGGGATGTTGAAAGCAAAAGCCAAGTCGGACCAATTAGAAGGTATGGCCCGCTTCGGGATTGTCACCGAACAACGCCTGGGGGTCTCCGTGCCTGAGATGCGAAAGATCGCCAAACAAGTGGGCAAAGATCACGAGTTAGCCTTGGCATTGTGGGAGACGGGTATCTTGGAAGCACGCATTGTAGCTGGGATGGTGGGTGAACCCGATAAGCTCACTGAAGAGCAGATGGAAGCCTGGGTGGTGGGGATCAATTCTTGGGATGTTTGTGACCAGGTTTGTATGAACTTATTTGAGAAAACTGCCATAGTGAAACGCAAGATCTTTGAATGGTCCCAGCGCGAAGAGGAGTTCGTCAAACGGGCAGCCTTCGCACTGATCGCCTGTCTGGCCTGGCATGACAAACAGGCTGGCGATGAGGCATTCATCCAATACTTTCCCTTGATCCAGCGTGAAGCCACGGACCCGCGCAACTTCGTCAAGAAAGCTGTTAATTGGGCCATCAGAAATATTGGCAAGCGCAATTTGTATCTCAACCGGGCCGCGCTGGCCTGTGCCAGAGAGATTCGAGAAATCGACGATGGAACCGCGCGTTGGATCGCCAACGATGCTATCCGCGAATTGGAGAGTGAGAAGATTCAAGAACGGCTTATAATCAAAGCGCAGAACCAGATTATTTGAAAGGTTAACTATGCCAACAGCCTTATTTTCACTATCCAATAAGACCAATCTTGTAGATTTCGCCCGTCAGCTCCATGACTTGGGCTGGGATTTCCTCGCCAGTGGAGGTACTGCGCAAGTCTTGCGAGATGCGGATCTGCCCGTGACGGATGTGGCTGACTATACCGGCTCTCCGGAAATCTTGGCTGGCCGTGTAAAAACCTTGCACCCGGCGATTTCTGGGGGCATTCTGGCCCGCGATAACGAGGCTGATGCTGGGGATTTGGCACGGATTAACGCCCGCGCCATCGATCTGGTGGCCTGCAATCTGTACCCCTTCCAGGAAACTGTCGCAAAAGTGGATATCAATCTGGAAGATGCAATCGAGAACATCGATATCGGCGGAGTGACCCTGATCCGAGCCGCGGCCAAGAATTTCTCCCGAGTGACAGTCCTGACCGATGCTGCCGATTATCTGCACGTCTTGGACGAGATTCGAGACCATGGTAGCACATCTATCGCGACACGGCGAATGCTGGCTAATAAGGCGTTTGCCCATACCCGCGATTACGATGCTGTTATTGCAGGCTATTTGTCTGGCGATGGCGCGCTACATTTACAGCTTTACCCCGTTCGAACGTTGCGCTATGGCGAAAACTGGCATCAGGAGGCAGCCCTTTACGCCTACTCCCCTAATGCTAGTCCGCTGGGAGGGCGGCTTTTGCAGGGAAAACCAGTCTCCTATAACAACATGCTCGATCTGGATGCTGCTTGGCGAGCTGCTGTTTCTTTCGAAAGACCCAGTGTTGTGATCGTCAAGCACCTGTCCCCTTGCGGCATCGCCTCCGCAGATACTTTAACCGAGGCGTACCCTCCCGCTTTGGAGTGTGATCCCGTCTCGGCTTTTGGCAGCGTGATTGCTGTAAATCGCCCTTTTGATGAAGGGCTTGCCCAAGCTTTGGGCGATCTCTTTGTAGAGTGCATTGTCGCGCCGGGTTTCACAGAAGGGGCCTTAGAAATTCTCACAAAGAATTCCAACTTGCGCTTGTTGGAAATGCCAGATAACCGTGTGGAGCCTTTGTATGAATATCGCTCGGTTGTGCGCGGCATATTGCGCCAATCCGTGGATGTCGGTGATCCTGAAGGGACAGCATGGCAGGTGGTTACCGAGCGCCGGCCTAATTATGACGAAAGAACCTCCTTGAATTTTGCCTGGAAGGCTTGCCAGCACGTCAAATCGAATGCCATTGTCTTCGTACAGGGCGAGGCGACGGTTGGGATTGGAGGGGGGCAGCCAAACCGTGTGGATTGTGTGGCTATTGCCGCGAGTCGCTCCGGCACGAAATCTCAGGGTGCGGTGATGGCTTCCGATGCATTCTTCCCATTTCCCGATACTGTGGAGGCCGCGGCCAAACACGGTATCCGGGCCATCATCCAACCTGGTGGCTCGTTGCGCGACCAACTGTCAATTGAGGCATGTAACCAGCATGGCATCGCCATGATCTTCACTGGGGTACGCCATTTCAGACATTGAAAAATAAATTCTAGGAATTTCGCGCTTGAAGCGCGGCCCTCCCCCGGACGAACTGCGATAGTTCTCATTAACTCATATGCCTAAATTCGTGTTGACTAACCCAAACGCAACAAGGCATCGTCTATCGATCTATATACTGCTGCTCCCAGCGCTGAAAGCGCTTGGCGTTTTTTAGCATCTGTGGCAATACCAACTTTCTCAATCTGAATTTCATGGTTGAGAGATTTCAAAATCTGCTTGGCACTCTCAACCGCCAAAATGCCACCAGGGGTATCTTCGAAAACTGAAATCTTACATCCGTCCATTGAGATGGGTAGATTGCGCACATTGCCAGCGAGAATCTGATCGGTCATTCGCAATGCCTCTGCTGCATTGAATCCAAATGCTGCGAAGATTGCTGATAAGGCGTGATGCGGGGATGGCTTTACTAAATTGCTAACAGCCTGGCCAGTCTCATTTGCCAGCCAAAGCATTTCGCCTGAGCCAATAATGGGAAGAAATTCCAACCCGACTAGAGCTGCTCCTAGTTCGGCTTCAGGAGTGCCCAATGGACCTAAGAGTGTATTGGATGGCCGGTTGGTCATGATGGCCGCGTGATGAAAAGGATCCTGCAACCAGTCTGTCAGTGTGGCTTTTGTTTCTGGGGATATCAACGGGGTATCATATATTTTCAGATAGCTTTTCGTCCCCAATTGAGATTTCTTGGCATAGGTCTCTTCGAAGTGGGCACTGCCCAGCACGAGTTCCTGGAAGATATTCAAAGTCAGGGAGTGCTCAATCTGCTCACAACCCTCTACGATGGAGGTTGAGATGGTTGGGTCGACTCCTTCGCTTCTAGCGACGAGCTCGATAGCCTTGTACGCCCGGGATAAGGCTGGGAGCTCTATTGGTTGGGCTGCAATGGAGGTGTATAAACTCGCCATGTTGAACTCAAGAGATTGGAAATTTGTGTTGTTGAGGCGCAATTTGGGCGAAAGATTCAGCTCGATGTTTCTCTTTTGGGCCTGGATGACCATCAGGGCCATGCACATTGCGCTAGAATGCCACTCGTTGCTGATCCCCAGGGATTCAAACTGGGATACATCTTGTTGTGACAAAAGGATTTCTTCAAAGCCAAGTGACTGACTTGTTCGGCGGACTGTTTCTATAAGGGCTTGGTGGTAGCCTTTGGGTTTTAACAGCACCCCATCCATATCGAAGAGCAAAATTTGCATGATAATTCCTTGCATTTACTTGCGAAATCTTTAGCAAATCGGGTGTAGTTGGGAGGGCTTCGCCCCCCCGCCACCTCCAATTTGCAGGCTTTTTGACTACAGTATGATTTTATTTCAAGTGTCGCTGGCGAAGCTCCTGCTCTACCTCGGAGAGTGGAATCTCATTGGATGCCAGGAGCACCCACAAATGGTAGATCAGATCAGCCGCCTCCTCGATAAGACGTTGTTTCTCACCTGCGCTGGAGGCGATCACTACTTCGACAGCTTCCTCACCGACCTTCTGCGCAATACGATCATTGCCCGCCTCGAATAGGGAATTGGTGTACGATCCGGGCTGGGGATGATCCTTTCGGTCTTGAATGATATCAAATAATTCGTGGATCATGTCAGCTCCCATGAAGTGAAGAAGCAACTTGTTTCCCCGGTGTGGCAGGCGGGGCCTCTCGGTTTTACTTTTAATAGGATCGCATCACCATCACAATCAATACGCATTTCTTTGACGTCCAACATATTGCCGGAAGTCTCGCCTTTCAGCCATAACGTCTTCCGGCTGCGGGACCAGAAATGAGCCAGCCTGGTTTGTCGTGTCAATTCGATTGCTTCAGCATTCATCATTGCCACCATCAGCACCAGCCCGGATGCGGCGTCTTGTGCAACCGCAGTGAGCAGGCCGTTTGAGTCAAATTTAAGTGTTTTCAAGGTTTTCTCCTAATTCACAAGCAAATTAAGATTCCCCTAGACATAAGGGGGCGCAAGGCTCCCCCGATTTACAGGGAGATTCCGCGCAAAGTTGCGTGACATCAGATAGTCAGTCGGATAGGGATATTTTTTGAGTACAAGTATGCCTTCAGCGCGGGTATTTCGAGCAACTTGTCATGAAAAAGGGTTGCTGCCAGGGCAGCAGTTGCACCAGTATGTTCGAATACTTCATAGAAGTGTTCCGTTGTTCCAGCCCCTCCGCTGGCAATGACAGGCACAGACACTGCCCCCGTGATGGCCTTGGTAAGCTGCAGATCGTATCCCTCTCCGGTGCCATCCCGATCCATGCTGGTCAGCAAGATTTCGCCTGCGCCGGAATTCACACCTTTCAGCGCCCATTCAACTGCATCCAGATCGGTTGGCGTTCTGCCGCCATGCGTGTACACTTCCCAGCCTCCCTGCGGTTTGCGCTTGGCATCGATGGCTAGCACAATGCACTGGTTGCCAAAGCGCTTGGCACCTTCCGTCAATAGCGAGGGATTTTCCACAGCGGCAGAGTTAATGCTGACTTTATCCGCTCCAGCCAATAGGGTTTGTCGCATATCTTCCACCTTGCGGATTCCGCCTCCCACGGTGAGTGGCAAGAACACCTGCTCTGCAACTGCCCGCACTACATCCAAGGTGGTCTGGTGCCCCTCTGGACTAGCAGAGATATCCAAAAATACCAACTCGTCGGCTCCCATCTGATCGTACGCTTTGGCCTGTTCTACGGGATCACCGGCGTCGCGCAGATTGATGAAATTGATCCCTTTGACCACGCGACCATCTTTGACATCCAGGCAGGGAATAATGCGTTTGGCTAACATCCTAGTGCCTCCTGCAGTGTGAAGTTGTTTTCATACAGCGCTCGTCCTATGATCACACCGTCCAGGCCTGCATCTTTGACATTGCGAACATCTTGGATATTGGCCACACCGCCCGAAGCGATCACTTCCAGGCCGGTTTGTTTGGCCAGACTTCTGGCGATTTCCCAATCGACCCCTGTTTCCATCCCGTCTTTATGAATATTAGTATAGATAAAGGTTTGTGCGTTCAGGTCAGCCAGTTTATGGGCGAAATCCGCGAGGGATATGCCTGACCCTTCCTGCCATCCTCTGGTCATCAGTTCGCCGTTGAAAGCATCTAGTGCAAAAGCGATTTTTCTTGCGCCGAATCGATCGAGGGCTTCATTCGGGAAAGACGGTTTTTCGAGCGCCGCTGTACCGATGATCACTCGCGCAACCCCCAATCCCAGGATAGCCTCTATGCTTCCTATTTCTCGCATGCCGCCTCCAAATTGCACTTTGGTTTGACCCTGGCAAGCCCGTAGAATGGCATTTAGAGCCTGTAGATTGGGGGTTGAGTCTTGCTCGAACGCGCCATCTAGGTTGACCACATGCATCCAAATAGCGCCATCATCGCGCCAGCTCTGGGCGATCTCGGCGGGATCAGCGCTGTAAATGGTCTGCTTAGTTGGGTCACCTTTTTTTAGACGTACAACTTTTCCCTCACGCAGGTCGATGGCAGGATATATCGAGAACTTACTCATAACATTACTCCATAGGTCATTAAATTCAATAAACCTGGCCACAGATTAATGCAGATTAATTAGTTGTAAAGATATCTATATCTGTATTCATCCTATCCATCTGTGGCTATTGTTTAGGGATACTCCAAAAAATTCTTCAAGATTTGTAGCCCTACTTTTTGACTCTTTTCAGGGTGGAACTGGACTCCGAAGATATTCTCATCCCAAACCGCTGAGGCAAAAGCGCTCTCATAATGGGTTTTGGTGATAATCTGTTGCTCAATTTCAGGGACACAATAATAGCTATGGTTGAAATAGGCAAATGAGCCTGCAGGAATATCTCGGAATAATGGCGATTCGCGCGTTGGCTCAAGTTGGTTCCAGCCGATTTGCGGGATTCTCAAGTTGGGATCACGAAACCCAACAACGCTGCCAGGTAGCAATCCCAACCCTTGGTGTTGCCCCAGCTCCTCACTTTTCTCAAAGAGCAACTGCATTCCCAGGCAGATGCCCAGGAAGGGCACCTTTGCAGCAGCAGCTTCTTTGATCACAGGAACAAGCCCGACCTCGGTCAGTCCTTCCATGCCATCTTTAAAGGCTCCTACACCGGGTAGGATAACTTTTTCCGCTCTGAGAATGGTACTAGGGTCCCTAGTCACAATCGCTTGCCCCCCAACGTGTTCTACGGCTTTCTGCACCGAGTGCAGGTTGCCGGCCCCGTAGTCGATGACGGCGATCATGATAACACGCCTTTCGAACTGGGGATCTCCCCAGCCCGCCTGGGATCAATCTGGGTGGCAGCGTCGAGCGCTCTTCCGAAGGCTTTGAATAAGGCTTCAGCCATGTGATGGTTGTCCCGCCCGTAAAGCACTGCGCCATGCAAATTACATCGTCCCGTGATGGCAAACGACTCAAAGAAGTGTTCTATCAGGGATGTGGGGATTTGGCCAACCGTTCCCATGGTCCAATGGGTACCCAGCACAGTATAAGGGCGGCCGGAAAAATCGATTACCATGCGGGCCAATGCTTCATCCATGGGGACAAAGATGGAAGCTGTTCGAATGATGCCAGCCTTATCCCCCAGGGCATCGCTGAAAGCCTCTCCCAGGACCAGACCACAGTCCTCGATGGTGTGATGGGGATCGATGTGTAAATCTCCATCTGCTTTGATGTTCACATCAAAGAGGCCATGTACCGCGATCTGGGCCAGCATGTGGTCGAAGAAACCGATCCCTGTGTCGACCTCAGCTTTTCCTGATCCATCCAGGGATAAGCTTGCCTGGATACTGGTTTCCTTGGTTATGCGTTTTATTGTTGCTTCTCTCATCGCTTACTCCATGTTCTTAAGGGCGATCAATAATTGATCTGTTTCTTTGGGTTTGCCCACGCTGATGCGAATATGGTCGCTCAAACCCGGTTTGTTGAAATGCCTGATCAGGATACCCTGGTTTCTCAGATTGTTTTTAACACCTCGCGCGTCCTTGCCAATCACTTTGCATAGAATGAAATTGGCCTGAGATGGGTAAGGCTTTATCCAAGGGAGTGCACTCAGAGCATCAGATAGTCGCTTCCGCTCAACTGTGATCAAGGCAGTTCTGCCATCAACTTTATCGATATTTTGCATGGTGATGCAAGCGGCAGCCTCAGCCGCAGCCGAGACGTTATAGGGTTGCTTGGCTTTCATCAACATGTGCACTATCATCTCTGGGAACACTCCATAACCGATGCGTATCCCCGCCAGACCGGCCCACTTGCTAAACGTGCGTAGGACGATGAGGTTCTGATTCTTCTCAACTTCTCTAATCCAGGGGCTGTCTTCTGTGCAAAAATTGATGTAGGCTTCATCGATGACGATGACTAATGGTAGTTCCAATAAGGTATTGATCTGCTCGACGGAAATCATGCCTCCGTCCGGATTATTAGGGTTTGCCAGGAAGAGCAGTTTGGGCGCGTGTTCCTTGACAGCTGATTGAATCCGAGGGATATCCAGAGAATAATCTGCTTGGCGAGGAATCCCTTCAAGTTTGGCCTGATTGAGATTGCCATCGAAGGCATACATACCAAAGGTTGGTGGGCAATTTATTAGGCAGTCGCCAGGCTCGATCAGCAATCGAATGATCAAATCGATCAATTCATCTGCCCCGGCACCCATAACGATGCTCTCTGCAGCAATCCCATGGTAATCTGCTAGCAGGTTGCGAATGCGTCGGCTCTCTGGGTCGGGATAGATATGTAGGGTTGCTAAATTGGCCAACCCTTCCAGAACTTCGGGGAGCGGGCCATAGGGGTTTTCGTTTGCATCCAGCTTAATCAGTTTTTCGGCCGGGATTCCTAATTCTGTAGCGAGCACATCATAGGGTAAGATCGGCTCATACGCGGGCATGGCTTTAATGTGCGGCCGGATAAAATTATCGCTCTCAAAGCTCATGGCTCGTTTCCCATTCTCGCTCTTGCCGCAGCAGCGTGAGCGGTCAGCGCTTCGGTTTCCGCAAATGCAGCTGCAATGGGGTTCAAATCCGCTGCGGTTTCGAGATCCAGGGCGATCACGCTGGAAATTTTCACAAAATCGAGCACATTCAAAGGGGATGCAAAGCGAGCAGTTCCACTTGTGGGCATGATATGGCTGGGACCAGCAATGTAGTCTCCCAATACCTCGTAGGAGTGATCTCCTAAGAAAAAGCCTCCGGCGTTATTGATCATCTCCATCAACACTTCAGGATCAGCCACAGACAGACACAGGTGTTCTGCCGCGTAGTTGTTGGCCAATTCGGCGGCCTGCTTTACCGACTCCGTTATTACTATGCCACCTTTATTTTTCAACGATGTTCTGATGATCTCCTTGCGGGTTAGTTTCTCTGTTTGAGAAGTTACATGATTTTTGACTTGTTGGGCAATATCTTCATCAGGGGTCAATAAAATTGCACTGGCCTGAACATCGTGTTCAGCCTGAGCCAGTAGATCGGCTGCGATCCAGGCAGGGTTGGCGGTTGCATCCGCAATCATCATCGTTTCAGTAGGTCCCGCCAGGCCATCCAGGCCAACCGTTCCATAAAGCTGTTGTTTGGCAAGGGTCACAAACAGATTCCC